>NZ_JAAOHT010000002.1:0-177887 GCF_011440255.1 Haloarcula sp. JP-Z28
GGAGGCGGCGGTGGCGGCGGAGGCGGTGGTGGCGGCGGATTCAATTTCAATGACGAGTCCGACGAGACCGACAACGGCGGCGGTGCAGAGGCTCCTGCTATCTCGCTGTCGCAAATCGATAACGGCGTCACTGTTCAGGTGACCGCCGACGCTGCGAACTCGACGGTCTCCCAGTCGCTGAACCGCTCCGGGCCGTCCGAGACCGCGCCGGCCTTTACCCTCTCTGCACTCTCGCTCAACGTAACCAACGAAAGTGATGGGTTCAACGCGACACTGCTCGGCCCACACGCTACGCCGAACGACATGGCCGCGGTTCAGGAAGACGGTGTGCGCGGATACGTGACCGTCACTTCCGGCGCAAATGCGTCTGCCATCAGCCGGGCGACGTACACCCTGCGGCTCAACGAATCGGCGCTTCCGGCCAATGGGTCGATGGACGCCGTCAGAGTGTTCCAGTACCACAACGGGTCTTGGAGGCAGCTACCCAGTACTGTTAACGCGACGAACAAGTCCATTCGGGCGACGGCGTCCAATCTATCAACCATCGCTGTCGTTTCCCCGGCCGCTAATGCGTCCACTCCGATGACAGCCGACTCTTCGGATACGAATATGTCGACGTCGACGCCCGCAGAACTCACCGTTGCTGATGCGTCGCTGATGGCTGACTGGGTCCGGGCCGGTTTCAACACGTCGGCGCGAGCGACAGTCGAGAACCCGACCGACGAAACCGCCGAACAGACGCTGACGGTCACTGTTGACGGCGACCCGGTTGCTTCCCGGACCGTCCGGCTTAACGCCGGCGAACAAACGACTGTGACAATAGAGTTCGAGGCTGTCGACGGCGCAGTCGCGGTCAACGGCGTCAGTGCGGGTGACCTGCGTGTTGGCTCGGATACCGACCAGAGCACAGGCGGGTCCGCGACTGACGAGACTGGTGAAAGCGGTGGTGGCGCAGAGCCAGCCGCGGAAACGGCCGCAGCGTCTGGCCCGGGATTCACTGTCCAGCTATCCGCACTCGTGCTGGCGCTGGTCGCCGGTCTTGCTCGCGTCTATCGTCGGGTGTAGAGCGCATACAGGCGGCAGACTTTCCGAGCTCGCTCACAGTCGAAGACCAATCTGTTTCGGTCACTGACGGTGCTGGCTGGGCAACGACTGCAGCACAGGGTCCGGCTTCTCGCTCCCACAGGTGGGCGTCGGTGTCACGATACTCACTGTCATCGGCTGGGCGTGTTGGGGCCTTCGACGCAAGCGGAGCCGCTGAATCGGACCGCTGGCTGGCGGTCCGAACTGGTTGTGTGGTGGATTTTTACTCGTACCGTCCGACGGGCAAGTATGGCTCGTAATCTCGCAGTCGTTGGTGCCGGTGGTGCCGGTGCGGCAGCAGCGTACGCGCTCCGCGACGCGGACGTCAACGTAACAGTGTTCGAGAAGAGCCGCGGCGTCTGCGGGCGCGCTGCGACCCGGCGGCACGGCGACTGTACGTACGAGTACGGGGCGAACTATCTCAAGGCCGACGACGGCCGCGTGACGGAACTGGTCACAGAGACCCTCCCGACTGAGGGACTCGTCGATATCGAGGAACCGGTGTACGCGTTCGACAGGACCGGCGACATCGGCACCGGTCGGGATGCTGACGAACACAAATGGACGTACGAGGCAGGCATTACACAGGTCGCAAAGCGGCTGTTCAATGAGGCTGACGCCGACGTAGAGAACGGCGTGCGGGTTGAGCGTCTGGAGCGACAGCGCGACGGCTGGCGGCTTGAGGACGATGAGGGGGCGGACCTTGGCCACTTTGACGCCGCGCTGCTGACCCCGCCTGCACCCCAGACGGCCGACCTGCTGGGCCAGTCGCGCTGGGACCACGACGACTGCCGGGAGCTTCGGCAAGAGATCGCTTCGGTGCCCTATCGAACGGTTATCTCCGGCGTGTTGCACTATCCCTTCGAACTCGACGTGCCGTGGTACGCCGCGGTCAACAGCGACAAAGAGCACGATATCGGCTGGGTCGGCCGGGAAGAGTGCAAGGACGGCCACGTCCCCGACGGCGAGTCCCTGCTGCTGGTCCAGATGAACGAACCGTGGTCGATTGCGAACTACGACGAACACCCCGACACGCTCATCGACGACATCGCGTCGCGGACGGCCCGATTGCTGGACGACGACCGGCTGGCCGACCCCGACTGGACCGACCACCAGCACTGGCGGTACTCCCAGCCCGAGGGCGAAGTCGACCACGATCTGCTGTCGTGTGCGGCCGAGCACGACCTGCACTTCGCTGGCGACTGGGTGGCCGGCAAGGGGCGACTCCACGCGGCGTTACGGAACGGACTGGAGACGGGCGAGGCAATCGCCGACAGCGGGTAACGGAACGCCTTTGGGTGCCCGCCGACAGCCACCGACATGGACCACAAGCGGGAACTGACGAGCGTCGACCTCGCCGCTCTTGAGGGCGAACTCGCCGGCTACGAGGGCGCGAAGCTCGACAAGGCGTACCTCTACCCCGAGGACGACCTCGTCAGACTGAAGCTCCGGGACTTCGACCGCGGCCGCGTCGAGTTCCTCATCGAAGTCGGTGATGTCAAGCGCGCCCACGTTGCCGACCAGAGCCACGTCCCCGACGCGCCAGGTCGGCCGCCGGACTTCGCGATGATGCTCCGGAACCGGCTGTCGGGCGCTGACCTCGTCCGCGTCGAGCAGTTCGAGTTCGACCGCATCATCGAACTGGAGTTCGACCGCGAGGACGCGTCGACGACTATCGTCGCGGAGCTGTTCGGCGACGGGAACGTCGCCGTGCTGGACGAATACGGCGAGGTCATCGACTGTCTTGAAACGGTCAGGCTCAAATCCCGAACCGTCGCACCCGGGACGCCCTACGAATTCCCGTCGGCGCGGTTCAACCCGATGACTGTCGATTACGACGGGTTTGTCGCTCGCATCAAGGAATCCGACGCTGACCTCGTGCGGACGCTGGCGACGCAACTGAACTTCGGCGGCCTCTACGGCGAGGAACTGTGTACCCGCGCCGGCATCGACTACAACGTCGCCGTCGACGACCTCGATGAGTCCGATTTCGAGCGGCTGTACGAACTCATCGACGAGATGGGGACGCGCCTGCGTGAGGGAGATGTCGACCCGCGGGTGTACTACGAAACGCTCGACGACGGTGACGGTGCAGGCAACGGGGAATCCGGCGATGACCCGGACCGCCGGCGCATCGACGTGACGCCGATTCCGCTGGCGGAGTACGAAGAACTCTACAGCGAATCTTTCACGGAGTTCAACCCCGCGCTGGACGACTACTTCTTCAATTTCCAGCGGGAGGAGGAAGTCGAGGGCGGCGAGACACAGCGCCCGGACTTCGAGGCCGAGATAGAGAAACAGCAGCGCATCATCCAGCAACAGGAGCAGGCTATCGAGGACTTCGAAGCCGACGCCGAGGTCGAACGGGAGAAGGCCGAGCTGCTGTACGCCAACTACGACCTCGTCGACGACGTGCTCTCGACGGTGCAGGCCGCCCGCCAGGACGACGTGTCCTGGGACGACATCGAGGCGAAGTTTGACGAGGGGGCCGACCGCGGCATCGCGGCCGCCGAAGCAGTTGTCTCGCTTGACGGGAGCGAGGGGACGGTGACCCTCGACATCGACGGGACGCGGGTCACAGTGGACGCCTTCACCGGCGTCGAGAAGAACGCCGACGAACTGTACAAGGAGGCCAAACGCATCGAGGAGAAGAAGGAGGGCGCGCTCGCTGCCATCGAGAACACCCGCGAGGACCTCGAAGCGGTCAAAGAGCGGCGCGAGGAGTGGGAGGCCGACGACGGCGAGGACGAAGCCGATAACGACGAGGCCGAGGACGAACCGACGGACTGGCTCTCGATGCAGTCCATTCCGACCCGGTCGACCGAGCGCTGGTACGAGCAGTTCCGCTGGTTCCACACCTCGGACGGCTTCCTCGTCATCGGCGGCCGCGACGCCGACGACAACGAAGAACTCGTCCAGAAGTATCTGGAGGGCGGTGACAAGTTCTTCCACGCGCAGGCCCACGGCGGCCCGGTCACGGTGCTCAAGGCCACCGGTCCCAGTGAGCCGTCCAAGGAGGTTGAGTTCCCGCAGTCGTCACTGGACCAGGCCGCCCAGTTCGCGGTCTCGTACTCCTCGGTCTGGAAAGACGGGAAGTTCGCCGGCGACGTGTACATGGTCGACCCCGACCAGGTGTCGAAAACGCCGGAAAGCGGCGAGTATCTGGAGAAGGGCGGCTTCGCCGTCCGCGGCGACCGGACGTACTTCGAGGGCACGCCGGCCGGCGTCGCCGTCGGTATCACCTGCGACGACGAGACGCGGGTCATCGGTGGCCCGCCGGCGGCTATCGAGGGACAGGCCGCGACGAGCATCACCGTTGAACCGGGCCAGTACGCCCAGAACGATATCGCCAAGCGCCTCTACCGCGAGTTCAAGGAGCGGTTCGCCGACGAGACGTTCGTCCGCAAGGTCGCCAGCCCGGACCAGATACAGGAGTTCCTGCCGCCCGGCGGCAGTCGGATGACTGAGGATTGACGATGCGGGGGCAGAGAGAACACCTCGCTGGAGGTGACTGACCGGATGAGCGACCTCGGGAAAATCGACCGCGACCTGTTCGATACCGTCATCTACCCGGAACTGGGCGCGGACCGAGAAGACGTGACGCTGGGGCCGACGCACGGCATTGACTTCGGCGTCATCGACGTGGGCGGTGACGCTCTCGTCACAGCCACCGACCCGCTGTCGGTGCTCCCCGATCTGGGGTTCGAACGGGCTGGTCGGTTTGCACTCGATGTGGTACTTGCCGACGTTGCCGTTTCCGGCATCCCGCCGTCGCATCTCTCAGTGACGTTCACGCTCCCGCCCGAGATGACAGACGACGAACTGGCGGCGATGTGGCACGGCTTCGCCGAACGGGCCGAAGAAGTCGGCGTGAGCGTCGTCACCGGCCACACCGCCCGGTATTCGGGCGTCGACTATTCATGGGTCGGTGGCGCAACGGTGCTTGGCGTCGGGCCCCACGAGGACATCGTCCGCCCGGACGGCGCGCGGCCGGGCGACAAACTGGTCGTCGGGACCGGTCCCGGTGCGGAAGTCACGGGCCTGTTCGCGACCCTCTTCCCGACGCAGATCGGGCTGTCGCCCGACCGAACCGCCACTGCACAGGAACGTCTGGCCGACACCGCACTCGTCGAGGACGCCATGGCTGCGACGAACGCTGGAAACGTGATGGCGATGCACGACGCCACCGAGGGCGGCATCACTGGTGCGCTCATCGAGATGGCCGACGGTGCGGGCGTCCGATTCGACGTGGACAGCGATGCGATGCCGCTTGCTGACGGCGTCGGCGCGCTCTGTGACGCGCTCAACATCGACCCCTGGCACGTCAGCAGTTGCGGGACGCTCCTGGCCGCCGTCGACCCCGCAGATGCCGACGATGTTGTCGGTGCGCTCCGCGACCGCGGGACGCCGGCCGCCGTCGTCGGCGAAGTGACCGACGGTGAGGGGCTGTACGTCGACGGCACCCGACAGTCACATCCCGGAGCGGACCCCTCGTGGGAGGCGTTCGCCAGCTTACAGGCGGCCGCCGACGGCACCCCTGACCAGCAGTGAGACGCTGAGAATTGCCCGACTGCCGGCTACAACTGCCAGCACGGCGCACGTACTGCTATATATACCTGTACGTTGTATTATAAATTGATGTGACACCTTGTCGAGACTGACGTGGCAGCGACCACGCCAGCCAGGCCGATGTCACGGAGTACCACCATGTTCCAAGAAGCACTATCGTATCCGCGGGACAGCGACAGCGCAGTGAAAACCATCGCCATCGGGGGCGTGTTGCTGTTCCTGAGTTTCCTCGTCGTGCCGGTGTTCTTCGTCCTCGGCTATATCGCCCGGACACTCCGAGCGGTGCTGGACGATGAGGCCGAACCGCCGGTGTTCGACGACTGGGGCGACCTGGGTATGGACGGCCTGAAGGTGTTCGCTATCGGATTCGCCTACTCACTCGTCCCGGCGGCCATCGCCCTTGCGGCGGTGTTCGCAAGCGGTGCGACGCTAGGTCTGGGCGGCAACGGGGCCGGAAGCGGACTGGCTGTCGGCCTCATTGCCCTCGTCGCGACGCTCGCGGTGACCGTACTTTCGCTCGCCATCGCGTACGTGCTCCCGGCCGCAATCGTCGCGTACGTTCGCACGGACAGCATCGCGGCGGCGTTCGCACCGGACGAACTTCGCCGGCTCGCGTTCAGCCGGACCTACGCCACTGGCTGGCTGGTCGCGTTCGGTATCAGCCTGATCGCCGGCGTCCTCATCGGCGTCCTGAACGCTGTCGCCATCGGCGCGGTGCTGGCCCCCTTCGTGACGTTCTACGCGAACGTGGCGGGGACCTACGCCATCGGAACGGCCGTGCGGGATATGCCCGCCACTGACGCAGGCGATGAGACGCCCGCGACAGGCTCGGTTGCCTGATCGGCACAGTACGCCGATTCGGTGTCTCACCGTTCCGGCGAATCGAATGGCAGAACACTTGTGTCCCTGAAGCGGACGCTTCAGTATGCAAATACAGAGTCAGGAGACCACCGCGGAAGGGGCAGAACGCATCGAGGTGGTCCCCGAGACGCTTGACGACCTCTGGCACCTCTCGTATGTCATCGAGCCGGGGGACCTCGTCTCTGGCGACACGACGCGGCGCATCCAGCGCAACGATGACAACCTCCGGGACAAAGGCGGCGAGCGCGAGCCGATGTGGATTCAGATCGAGGTCACCGACGTGGAGTTCGCGAAGTTCGCCAACCGCCTCCGTGTCGGCGGCGAAATTGTCGATTGCTCCCGCGAGGACCAGCTGGGCTTTCACCACACGCTCAACGTCGAGGAACACACCGAACTCACCGTCGAGAAGCACCTCAAGCCCGATCAGGCCGACCGTCTGGAAGAGGCCGTCGAGGCGACAGAGAACCCCGACGTGGCGATTGCGACCGTAGAGGAAGGGGAGGCTCACGTCCACACTGTCGCCCAGTACGGCACCGAGGAGCGAGCGACGATCACCTCGACGACCGGGAAGGGGGAGTACGCCCGTCCACGGAAGGAACTGTTCGACGAGCTGGCGTCAGTCCTCAAACGGCAGGACGTGGACGCCTACATCCTTGCGGGTCCCGGCTTCACCAAACAGGACGCGCTGGACCACTTTCAGGACGAGATTCCCGATATCGCCGAACAGATTACTGTCGTCGACACGTCCGCCGTCGGCGACCGCGGTGTCCACGAAGTACTCAAACGCGGCGCTGTCGAGGACGTCCAGCAGCAGACCCGCATCGCTGAGGAGGCGGACTACATCGACGAACTGATGGAGCGCATCGGCTCAGGCTCGGAGGTGGCCTACGGACCGGAAGAAGTCGCCAAGGCGGCCGACTACGGCGCTATTGAGACGCTGCTCGTGCTGGACGAACGACTCCGGCTGGAGCGGGCCGGCGAGGGCGACTGGGATATCGATGTCGACCAGATCATCGAAACGACAGAACAGAAAGGCGGCGACGTAACCGTCTTCTCCGCGGAGTTTGCGCCCGGACAGCAACTCTCGAATCTGGGCGGTGTCGCGGCGCTACTGCGTTACCGCCTCGATTGAGGCCGCGTACCCACGATACGTGTCTACCGTCTTTCATTCCGCCGGTGAGTCCCCCGAAACCGTTTTTTGCCCCGCTCTCCATTGGTACGTAGTTCCAATGTCTGCGAGGAGTGGGTGATATGTCGTTCGAAGAACAACAGGACTTTGCCAGACAGGTCGCCGACCTGAACAAATACGGCCAGGCACTCAACCGCTGCGAGTCCGTCGATGAAGTCGTCTCGCTCACGCTCGAAGCGATGTCGCTGCTGTTCGAGTTCTCGTACTCTACGTTCGTCGAGGTTCGCGACGACGAGCTCCGCGTCGTCCACAGTACGAACCCAAATCTCGTGCAGGGCGAGCCACCGAGTGACTTGGCTCGACGGGCGCAGGAGGCCGGCGAAACGCTGGTCGAACAGGGCGCTGATGCCGCTGTCACGGCCGACTCGGATGTGACAGGTGCGCTGGCTGTCCCGTCCCGGATGGGCGATGAGGTGACTGCGGTGTTGGTCACTCGGTCACAGACCGTCGAGGAGTTCGGAGACGAATACGTCAGACCGATGGAAATTCTTGCCACCCACGCCGCGACGGCCATCTCCAATATCCGCTCTCGTGAACGGCTAGAGCGGGCTCATCGGGATCTGGAACGGCGAAAGGAGATGATTGAGATGTACGACCGACTGCTCCGCCACGACCTGGGTAACGACCTGCAGGTCATTGCCGGGTTCGCCGATGTCGTCGCTGGACAGGTCGACGGCCAGACCGAGGAGTACGCCGGCAAGATCCAGCGCGCGGCCGAGAGCGCCGCCGACCTCATCCAGCGCGTCGGCGACCTCGTCTCGACGCTGGAAGCTCAGGACAACCCGGAGCCACAGGACCTCGAATCGGTCCTCGGGGACACGGTGCGTGATGTCAGAGACAACTACGGGTCACTGACTGTCGATTTTGCGCAGTCAGACTTCGAGTATCAGGTGTACGGCGGTGACCTGCTCGACTCGGTGTTCACGAACATCATGTCCAACGCGGCGGTCCACAACGAGGGCGATGTCCACATGCGAGTGTATCCGGCGGAAGTCAGCCCCGACGAAGTTACGGTCTGTTTCGCCGACGACGGGGACGGTGTCTCGCCGGACTTGCGCGAGGATATTTTCCAGATGGGTGTGAAGGGCCAGGAGAGTTCGGGGACCGGCTTCGGCCTCGGGTTCGTTCGGGCGCTGACTGAATCCTACGGCGGCAGCGTCAGCGTGGGCGAAAGCGACGCTGGCGGGGCCGAGTTCCGCGTCACGCTCGAACGCATCTAGCTAACTGTTATCGTCAGGCTGTCCTCGGCAAACTGCACGTCGCCATCGTAGCTGTCCGCTATCGACTCAAGCATCTCCTCGTGTCGTCCCTCCGTGTGTGGATACAGGTGGGTGAGATACACGCGCCCGACCTCGGCGTCGGCATCGCGGAGCGTCGCTCCGAGTGTTGTCGGCGTCGGGTGGTTCGACACGTCCACGTCGTCCGGGAACGAGCAGTCGTGAACGAGCACGGCCGACCCGTCGGCGAACTCGATGAGGTCCGTGAACGCCTCGGAGTCAGCACCGAGCGTTATTGCCGGCCCGTCACCGACGGAAAGCCGGTAGGCAAAACACTGCATCGAGTGGCGCGTCTCGCAGGTGTCGCCACTGAACCCAGCCAGTTCGAAGGGGCCGCCATCGAGGTCCCTGAGTGTCAGGTCCAGTCGGTCCTGCATGTAGTCGTGTGTTTCGAGCAGGTCCCGAACCAGATCGCTCGTCCCCGGCGGGCCAGCTATCGTGAGGTCCGTCTCACCGGCCAGCCAGCGGGCCTTCATCAGCACGTCGAGGTCGGAAACGTGGTCCAGATGGTGGTGAGTCAGCAAGACAGTGTCGACGCCTTCGTACCCCGTGTCGGTCTGTGCCAGCGAGTGCAACACGCCGCTACCACAGTCGACGAGCAGCCGGTTCCCGTCGCGCTCCAGCAGATAGCCGGACTGCATTCGAGAGCCGGTGGGCATGGCGCTGCCGGTGCCGAGAAACGTGAGACGCATACCGGACGACAGCGAGCGAACGGACAAAGGGTTGGTGTCTGGGGGAACACGTTGCCAGGGGAACCACCAGGGAGCGTCAGCGGAGTGAGGGCGGTGGCCGTCGGCGGGGACGGGGTCAGGGCGGCCGTGTGGGAAGGTCACCCGTCGACGGCGCAGTTCATGCTTGGGACGGGGATAGCAAAAATTCACCCGTGGCTCAAAAACTGTTTTAACCGAACCGCGTCTGCGGCAAAACCGCGAAACGGAGCGGGAGACACTTGTGCGAGTACGACGAGAAGCGAGTATGAAGAAATCACTCGACGAGCACGCCGAGCGGTTCTCCGACCACGCCGACGCGTACGACGAGGACCAGGATTCGGCGGCGTATCGCGCCTGCGTCGATTTCGTTGTCGACCACGCGGCCCCCGATAGCGACGACGTGGTACTTGACCTCGGCACGGGCACCGGAGCGATTGCGTTCGCACTCGCGTCCGACGCAGCGGAGATTATCGGCCGCGACATCAGCGACGGGATGCTGGAGAAAGCTCGGGAGAAAGCCGACGGGCGAGGCGTTGAGAACGTTTCCTTCGGCGACGGCCGCTTCCGCGCTCCGAACGTCGACCGGCCGGTGGACATCGTCACATCGAACTTTGCGATGCACCATCTTGGCGACGACGAGAAACGCGAGGCTATCGACACAATCGCCGACCTGGGGCCGCGGCGCATTGTCCTCGGGGACGTGATGCTGTTTGGCGACGACGACCCCGACGCACCATTTTACAGCCCTGAAGTCGACGACCCGGCGACGGTCGGCGTCCTCGCTGACGCCTTCACCGATGCCGGCTACGCACTGACGGCCGTCGAGATGGTTACCGAGCAGGCTGGCGTGTTGGTCGCCGAACGCGTTAAATCGGACTGAAGCGACTGAACCGTTAATCGACTTAGCGGTAGTTTCTGTACGCCCAGAACGAGACGTACAGCGTCAGGACCAGCAACCCGCCAAGGAAGAAGGCCACACCGGGCTCGATATGGAAGCCGCCACTGGCCGCGGCGTCGGTCGTCAGTTGCCGCGCCTCCTCGGTCATTACTTCGACCGGGGTGTCGGCCTCCGGAGCCGGAGTGCTTTTCGGGGCCGGCGTGGCTTCTGGGGCCTCCGTCGCCTCAGCCACCTGGAATCCGCCGTCGTCCGCCGCTGTCGGGGTCGGTGTGGTATCGGCCGTCGCGGCTGTCTGGTTCGCCGCGTCCAGACGCTCGACGTCTCCGCCACCCTGCGCACCGTCACCGGCGGTTCCTGCGTCGCCGGCCCCGGAGCTCCCGAACTGGACCGGGAACTGCCCGAGCAGGAGTTGCAGCATGACGCTGGCCGCAGTGAGGATGCCGATAACAGGCAAAACGCGGCGGACGAGCGACCGGAGCGATTGCTTGCGGTCCTGTGTGCCGACAAACAGCACTAGCGGGTCATTCGGGGGCTCGTACACCTTCATCTCCTGGCCTTTCTCTGAGTACTGGACCCCGGCGACAGCGATGAGTTCCTCGTCTTCCAGTTTCTCCAGATGATAGGAGACCTTCTGTATCGACATATCGAGCCGGTCGGCCAGTTCTGAGGGTGTCCCCGGCTCCTCATAGACCGTGTTGAGTATTTCCCTGGCCGTTTCCGAGGAGAGGGCATCGAGTACGGCCGAGACATCTTCGTCGACCCCGACGACCTGTAGCTCCCCGTCCTGTGAGGTGCTCGTGTCGGGACCGCGGGAGGGCAGCAACGACATATATTCCGTTCACTGCCGCCCAGCGTAATGAATCTCGTGGAACCTCACAGACCCATTTGAGTCTAGAGACTCACTCCAGCCGTTCGGTCACCGACGCGACCGCGTCGGACGAAAGCGAGGTTCTGGGCGGTCGCACCGTCGCGTGGTCGATGACGCCGCGGTCGGCGAGCAGCGCCTTCACCGTTGGCGCAAAACCGAACTCGGCACACGCGTCCGAGATCGGTGAGAGGACATCCCGCTGGACTGTTCTGGCCTGTGCAACATCGCCGCTTGCGACGGCAGTACCCGCCTGCTCCAGTTCGTCAAACAGTAGATGCGAGAGCGCGCTGATGCCACCGTCGCCGCCCAGCACAATTGACGGGACGAACAGGCCGTCGTGGCCCTGGTAGACGGTGAAATCCGCAGGCGTCTGATTCATGACCGCGGTGACGTACGGGAGGTCGCCCGAGGAGTCCTTGAGTCCCGCGACGGCGTCGGACTGAGCGAGCGCGGCGACCGTCTCGATGGAGAGTTCCTGTCCGACGGCCCCGGGGATGTTGTAGAGGTAGACGGGCAGCGGCGCGTCGGCCAGTACCGCGTCGAAGAACGCCTCGTTGCCCGCTCCGCTCGCCTGGCCGCCGTAGTACGACGGCACGACCAGCGTGCTGTCCGCGCCCTGTTCGGCGGCAAACGCCATCCGCTTGTGGACAGTCGCAACGTCGGTGGCGGCCGTCCCGACGATGACGCGGCAGTCGTCGGGCGCTGTCGTCGCTGCGGTTCGGACGACGGTCCGGTACTCCTGCGGCGACAGCGTCTCGAACTCGCCAGTCGTCCCGCAGGGAACGATGCCGTCGACGCCGGCCGCTACGACGTGCTGGACCAGCGACTCTATGCCAGCGACATCGAGGTTGCCGTCGGCGTCGAACGGTGTCACCAGCGGCGTCAGTACGTCGAAGGAGTCGGCCATGCCACAGGCCAGACGTGGCGGTCGC
The DNA here is from genome assembly GCF_011440255.1 of Haloarcula sp. JP-Z28. NCBI lineage: Archaea > Methanobacteriati > Methanobacteriota > Halobacteria > Halobacteriales > Haloarculaceae > Haloarcula > Haloarcula sp. JP-Z28. The sequence goes on from NZ_JAAOHT010000002.1 coordinate 12,388, forward strand.
TTAGTCGTTTTCCCGTCGATATGGCGGAACCCACTTGCCCCGGCAGTCCTACAGGTTGGTAAGAGCCGACAATGGGAGGACGCGAGCGTCTCGCAGCGACGGACCCGGAGTTCGACCCGGAGGCGGTCGACATCGACGACGCCGAGATGCTTGACCGCCTCGCGCCCGTCGTTCAGGAGTGGTGGGTCGAGCAGTTCGGCGAGTTTGTCCCCGGTAACGGCGGCTTCTTCACGCCGCCACAGAAAGAGGCCATCCCGCTCATCCACGAGCGCGAGAACGCGCTCATCTGTGCGCCGACGGGGAGCGGCAAGACCCTCGCCTCCTTCACTGGCATCATCAATGAACTGTTCGGGAAGGCCCGCGAGGACGAACTGGAGAACTCCGTCTACTGTCTGTACGTCTCGCCGCTGAAGTCGCTGGCCAACGACATCCACCGCAACCTCGGGCAGCCACTCGACGGTATCGAGGCCAAGCTTGAGGAGCGCGGCGAGGACGTCGAAATCCGGCACGCGATTCGCCACGGCGACACCAGCGACAGCGAGCGCCAGGCGATGCTGGAGACGACGCCCCACATCCTGAATACGACGCCGGAGACCCTCGCTATCCTCCTGAACTCCCCGAAGTTCAAAAAGAAACTCGAAACCATCGAGTACGTCATCGTCGACGAGATTCACAGCCTCGCAGAGAACAAGCGCGGGACCCACCTTTCGGTGTCGCTGGAGCGCCTAGAGGAGATGGTCGAGGAACCGCCGACGCGAATCGGCTGTTCGGCGACCGTCGAACCGCTCGACACCGTCGCGGAGTTTCTGGTCGGCTGTGAGGAGCCCGGCGGCGAGCCCCGCGACTACGAAATCGTCGACACGCGGTTTGCCCGCGACTTCGACATGGAACTGTCCTGTCCGGCCGACGACCTCATCAACACGCCGCGGGACATCGTCACCGAGCGGTTCTACACCCAGCTCCACGACCACATCCAGTCTCACACCAACACGCTCGTGTTCACGAACACGCGCTCGGGAGCCGAACGCGTCCTGCACAACCTCCGCGAAAAGTTCGGTGATTACGACGAGTCCAACTCCGGCTGTCACCACGGCTCGCTCTCGAAGGAGCGACGCCGCGACATCGAGGAGTCGCTGAAGGAGGGGTCACTCGATGTGGTGACGACCTCGACCAGCCTGGAACTGGGCATCGATATGCCTCATATCGACCTCGTCGTGCAGGTCGGCTCGCCCAAATCCGTGGCCGCGTTGCTCCAGCGCATCGGCCGCGCCGGCCACCAGCTCGGCGAAACTGTCGAAGGCCGGGTCATCGCACTGGACCGCGACGAACTCGTGGAGTGTGCGGTGATGCTCGAAAAGGCCGAACGGGGCTTTGTCGACCGCGTGTTCATCCCCGAGAACGCACAGGACGTGGCCACACAGCAGATATACGGCATGGCCATCAACGATGTCCGCCCCGAGGAGACGTTCAAAAGCGTCCTCCGTCGGGCCTACCCGTACCGGGACTACGACGACGGGGACTGGGAACGGCTGATGCGGTACATGACCGCCGACTACCCGGGGATGGAAGACAAGAACGTCTACGCCAAAATCTGGCGGGACACGAACGATGCGCCCGACGGCGAGCACCACTACGAGGACTACGATGTGGGCCAGCCGCTCATCGGCAAACGCGGCCGGCTCGCGCGGGTCATCTACATGACCAACATCGGGACGATTCCGGACTCGTTTACCTGTGACGTTGTCACCCGGAGCGACGACAGCTGGGTCGGCCAGCTGGACGAATCGTATCTGGACACGTTAGAGAAAGGCGACGTGTTCGTACTGGGTGGGAACAACTTCGAGTACCGCTACCGCCGCGGGTCGAAGGTGTACGTCGACCGGACCGCCGCCCGCCCGACGGTCCCGTCGTGGTTCTCCGAGCGCCTCCCGCTGTCGTACGACCTCGGCCGCGAGATACTCGACTTTCAGGGCCAACTGCTGGACCGACTGGCCGACGGCGGGATGTCGGAAGTCCGGAACTGGCTCCGGACGTTCCCCGTCGACGAGAACAGCGTCCGGGCCATCGCGCGGATGTTCCGCGAGCAGGTTGCCTACGCTGGACCTGATAGCGTCGCGACGACCGACCGCCTCGTCATCGAGGAGACGCTTGACCACGACGAGTACGAACGGCACTACCACGTCCACTCGAACTACGGCCGGCGGTTCAACGACGGCTTTTCTCGGCTACTGGCGTATCACATCGCCCGGGAGGCAAGCGCGAACGTTCAGGTCGCCGTCGCCGACAACGGCTTCACGCTCTCGATGCCGCTGAACCGGAAGGTGGACATCGCGCGAATCGTCCGCGATTTGGACCCAGAAACAGCCCGCGAGGACCTGCGGGCCAGCCTCGACGGGACGGACCTCCTCCAGCGATACTTCCGCATCAACGCCACGCGGTCCCTGATGATACTCAAACGCTACAAGGGCTACGAGAAATCGGCCAGCGAACAGCAGGTCTCCTCGGAGATGCTGCTCGGGTTCGCCGAGGACCTTGGCGATTTCGCCGTCGTCGAAGAAACCTACCGCGAGATTCTGGAGGATAAGCTCAACGTCGACGGCATTGAGACTATCCTGCGTGCGATGCAGGACGGCGACGTGGACGTGGTCCGGACCCGCGTCGACTCGCCGTCGCCACGCGCCTTCGGCCTCGCAACGCTGATGGCCAGCGACGTGGTCCTCGCTGAGGACGAGTCGGCCGTCCTGCAGGAGTTCCACCAGCGCGTGCTAAACGAGATTGACGACGGAAACGGCGAAGACAGCGCCGTCGCCACTGACGACTGAGTGGCTGGGACTGTTCGACTCGGATTACTTTCCTCCGCTGTACTGCCGACGAGCAAGCAGTAAAGGCCACGGGGCACAAAGGCGTGTTCTGCAATGCCACATCACACACACGGGAGTGACGACGCGCACGACCACGAAGAGCCGGAGGCCGGCCACGTCCACGAATCGGTTGACGACGGCGTCGACGCGAGGGACGACTGGGCGCGTCGACGGCGCAAGGGCATCCCGACCGACAAGCAACTGCTCGTCGTCGCGTGTATGGACGAGCGAATCCCCGTCGAGGACGCGCTTGGGCTCTCGCTGGGCGACGCACAGATATACCGAAACGCCGGTGGGAAGGTAACAGACGACGTAATTCGCTCGGCGGCGCTGACAACACAGTATTTCGATACGACGGAAATCATCGTCGTCAACCACACCGACTGTGGAATGATGAGTGCGTCCGACGAGGATATCGTCGCGGGGTTCGAGGCCGCGGTCGACGGTGACCTCGATGATATCGATCTAGACCCGGCACTGCCGAAGCTAGACATCGGTGACGCGTCAATCGCGGAGTGGGTCCGGATGACCGACGACATCGATGCGGCCTGTGCGGCACAGGTCGAATACCTCGAAAACCACGAGCTGATTCCCGATGATGTCACGGTGACAGGCTACGTCTACGAAGTCGAGAGTGGCCACCTCCGCCGGCCCGGCGAGCGCGTCGCTGAACAGGTCAACGAGCGCGTGTAGTCCGATACGGTCATCACCGGGCGGCTTACGACGCAGTCTCGCTTTCCGTCATTCCGTCATTCATTTCGTCGTCACCATCGACTCGCCGTCCGCTGCCTCCGTCATCGATTCGGTCATTGCACTGCCGTTCATCGCTGTGTTATTCTCTTGGGCCATCGAGCTGCTCGTTTCGCCGCCCTCCATCGAGTCAGTCATCCCCTCGTCGTCCATCGAGTCAGTCATCCCCTCATTGTTCATTGACTCTGCCTCCTCGTCTGCGGATTGTTCGTCGCCGCCGGCACAGCCAGCGAGCGGGAGCGTGACACTTGCAGCGGCGAGCGTCGTCAGAAACGTCCGTCGGCTTCGTGACATACGCTTTGTCCGGCATCGGGGGCATACAAGGACGTTTTTCGAAGTTTCAGACGATTCTGCCCACTGTTTGACCCATGTGTGGGTCGGAACGCTTCCAATTTCGTTCCGGAGCCAAACCGTTAATCCGCGGCCGGCCCCTCGATTCGGACATGGAGTCGCTTCACCCGCGAGTGAGACTGCTGTGGGTTCTGTCGACAGTTATCCAGGCGTCGGTGCTCGGCGTCATCGCGTATCTTGTCGACCGGTTCGCGGTCTCACTGCCACAGACGGTGGTCGTCGGCGGCTGGGTTGTGCTCGTGCTTCTGGGTGTTGCCCATGCCATCGCTGCCCACCGGATTTGGCGTTTTGACCTACAGGACGACGCGCTCTTTCTCCTCCGCGGTGTCGTCACCCGGACCGACACATCAGTCCCGTACGTTCGTGTCCAGCACGTCGACACCACGCGCGGCCCAGTAGAGCGAGCTATCGGGCTGGCGAGTGTCGTCGTCTACACTGCTGGGACCCGCGGCGCGGACATCACGATTCCCGGCCTGCGGCCCGAACGAGCCACCGAATTGCGAGAACAACTCCGTGACCTCGCGAACGAGAGCGAGGCCACGGACGCGGTATGAACCGGCTCCACCCGCGAAGTGCGGTTCTGAGCGTCGCCCGAGCGGCGCTACAAGGCGGCTTCTTTGGCTTCTTCGGCGGGTCCGTCGGGACCGGAATGCTTGGACTGCCAGCGTTCGCGGTTCCGCTGCTGGGCCTGCTCGGCGCGCTGACGTTTGGCGGCTACGCGCTGGCACGGTACTTCCGCTTTCGCTACGAACTCGACGGGGACACGCTCACCGTCGAATCTGGCGTCTTCGCCAGACAGTCCCGCCAGATTCCGCTGGGCCGAGTCCAGAATCTCGATGTCGAACAGAACATCCTTAACCGCCTGCTCGGGCTCGCAATCGTCCGCTTTGAGACGGCCGGTGGGAGCGCGACGGAGGCCACGCTGGACGCAGTTGACGAGGCCGAGGTCAAACGCCTCCGGAACTACGTGCGGACTCACGACCGGGACGAAGCCGCCGAGTCGGCGGCAGAAACCGCCGGCGCGGTGTCTGGGACTGCAACATCTGGCCGGTCGGCCCACACTGACCTCCCCGGCGTGACCGGTCCCACACCTGCACACACCGGCGACGCCCAGACGGCGAACGACTTCGAGGACTCGGCCTCGGCTTCGGACACGGAACCACGCGACCAGCCGGACGGGTCGCTGTTGTTCGCGTTCGACCAGCGCGAACTCCTGACGTACGCGCTTGTCTCCGTTCGGCCGGCCGCGCCGGTCCTGACGCTGGCGTCGCTCCCGCTTGGGATGGACGTCGTCTGGGCCGTCCTTCGGTTCAACGCGACCCTCGTTGGCGCGTCGCTGAATGGACCCGTCATCCGCTGGCTGGCTAGCTCGCCGGAATCCACGCGACTCGTCGTCTTCGCCGCGATTTCGCTCGTCCAGTTCCTCCTGCTCGCACTTGTCGTCAGCGTGGCGCTGACAGTCATCGAATACTACGGCTTCCGGCTCACACAGGCCGACGGCGACCTCCGGTACGAGCGGGGGCTGTTGCGCCGGTACAGCGGCAACATCCCGCTGGAGAAGGTCCAGACGGTCACCATCCGCGAGAACGTTCTGATGCGGCGGTTCGGCTACGCGACGCTGGCCGTTGAGACGGCCGGCTACAGCGGTGGGAACCAGCAGTCAACGCAGGGCGTCGCCGTCCCGCTCGCGCCCCGCGAGGAAGTGTACGAACTGGCCCGTGACATCGAACCGTTCGGCGACCTCGATTTCGACCGCCCGCCGAAGCGCGCCCGTCGGCGCTATCTCGCGCGGTTTTCGCTGGCGGCGGCCGGACTCACCGCAGTCGCCTACGCCGTCGACTCGCTGGTGCTTGAGACCGGCTACTGGTGGCTCGCCGCCCTCCTCTTTCTCCCGGTCGTGCCAGCGGCACACTTCCGCTGGCGACACCGCGGGTTCGACCTCGATGGCTCGGTCTTGGCGACCCGGAGCGGGTTCTGGCGGCGGACGACGCGCATTGTGCCGTACTACCGGCTCCAGACGGTGTTCGTCACGCGGTCGCCGTTCCAGCGCCGCCGTGACCTGGCGACCGTGGGGGCTGACACGGCGAGTTCATCAAGCCTGCTCGGCGGCGTCGCTCGGGTGTACGACATCGACGAGGACACCGCAAAAGAACTCAGAGACACGCTACGGGACCGGCTCACCGCACACGTTGCAGGGCTGCGGACAGGCGACAGGGGCGACGCGGATGCGTAGTCAGCCCCGCGCCCACTCGACCATCCGACCGTACACCTCGTCGGTCGCCAGCGCGTCGCCGTCGCCGACGAGGACGAGCGCCTTCTTCGCCCGCGTGAGTGCGACGTTGATACGCCGGTAATCCTCGAAGATCGGGCTGTCGAGCGTCCCGGTGGCGACGAAGGAGATGACGATGACCTCCTTGCTCGACCCCTGGAACCGGTCGACCGTGTCGACGGTCACGTCCGGCAGGCGCTTGGAAATCTCCGCGACCTGCGCGCGGTACGGCGCGATGACGCCGATGTCGGCGGCCGGAACCCCCGCAGACCGATACGACACGACGATTTCGGCAATCCGGTCGGCTTCGGTCGGGTTGGTGTTGCCGACCTGACTGCCGCCGGAGTCGACAAACGCCACTCGGTCTCGGAGTGCCTCGGGTAAGCTCGCTGTCGCAACGCCATCGAGGTCATCGAGCCGCTGGGCCGCCACCTCGCCGGTCGCGGGTCGCAACTGCCCGTCGTAGAACTCCCGCGAGGCGAAGGCCTGGATGTGCTGGGCCATCCGGTACTGCCGGTCCAGCATCACGCCCGCGTCGGGATTGTCGTCGATAAGCCGCTCGAACAGCGAGGTCGACAACGTCTCGTCCTCGGACTGGACCACGGGCGGGAGCTGCTGGTGGTCGCCGACGAGCACGAATCGGTCGGCCAGCGTCGTCGCCGCGAGCGTCCCCGGCTCGGTCAGTTGGCCGGCCTCGTCGACGACCGCAACGTCAAACTCCTGCGTCTGAAGCGTGCTTCCGCCACAGGTGGCCGTCGTCGCCGCGACGACCTGCGCGCTCTGGAGCCGACTCGCGCACTCACCGGGGTCGCCGCTGGTCTCCAGGCGGTACTTCTGCATGTCATCGCGGACGCCGCTCTCCGTGCCGACGCGGACGATGTCGGTGTAGCCCTGTTCTTCCAGCGCTTCCAGCAGATTGTCGACGGCGCGGTTGGTGAACGCCGAGAGCAGCACTCGGTCACCGCGAGCAACGAGGGCCCGAACCATCCGCGCCAGCGTGTATGTCTTGCCTGTCCCCGGCGGGCCGTGGACGAGCGCGAAGTCCTCGGCACCGACCGCTAGCTGGACGGCATCGTTCTGGGCGTCGTTATTGTCGATGAACGTCTCCGAGACTGGATTGAACTCCGGCTCGCGCCGCCCGAACAGCACGTCTTTCTGCTCGGGCGACTGGAGGAGCACGGCGTCGTGCAGCGCGTTCTGGAGTCGGTCGGTCGTCAGTTCGGAGGGGTACACGTCCAGCCGGCAGAGGTCCAGTGGCTCGTCGGCCGTGACGACGATTTCTTCGCCGAGACGTTCCACGCGGGCCAGTTCGGCGTTGCCGGTCACCGGGTCGCCGTCGCTGGCGAGCACGAGATTACCTTCGCGGATCTTCGAGACGGCCCCCGTCCCGGTTGCCCGGAGTTCCCAGCGGCCGCCGTCGAGTTCCCGGCGACCGGTTGGTTCCAGGCCGATGAGCGCCCGGTCGTTGTCGGCCCGCTCTTCGGGCGTCTGCTCCCAGAGCTTCGCGTACTCCCGGTGGACGGACCGGCGTTCGGCCTCGACGGCCGTGTAGAACCGCTCGAAGTAGTCCAGTTCCTCGTCGGGCACTGCCCGACCGACTGTTCCTGCTTTGGATTCCTGGTCGAGGCGGCCAGAGACAGCCATACAGGTGTCCTGCTCGAAGCAGTACTCGCATTTGGCGTTGGCCTCGTAGCCCGTCGGCACGCCAGAGTCGTACTCCATCGCCGCAATCGCGTTGCGGGTCCGGACGACGTAATTTAGGAGTCCGCTCCCGATAGAGAACTCCTTTGCCGGCGAGAGGTCGCCGCTCTCCTCGTTGCGGTCGACAGCGGCGTTCTTGGTGTAGAGAAGTGTGCCCGTGTCCGGGGCTGCGTCGACGGCGCTGCCCGCGCCAGCCGCGCGCTCGCCCAGCATCAGGGCGTACGCCGTCGCCTGTATCTTGTCCTGAAACCGCGGCTCTCGTTTGGTGTTTTTGCCGGTCTTGAGTTCGACGGGCATCCCGCGACGGACGGCGTCAGCCCGTCCCTTCATGCCGAACCGCTCGGAGATGAGCGTCATCTCGGAGCGCCACTGGTCGGTCTCCGTCAGTGTCCCCTGCTGGAGCCACCCCTGGATAGCCGACGCGTGGTCGCGCACGTCGCCGGCCACCTCATCGGCCTCCCGGCCCAGCAGTCCGATGTCCAGTCCAGCGGCGTCGACCTGCTCCTCGACAGCGGTGTCGAGGTCCCGGCCCCGAAGCAGGTCGCCAAAGACCTCGTGGACAACGGTCCCTTTCACCAGCGGGTAAGCGTGCTCCGCGCCGTCGAGTTTCCGGAGGTAGTACATCCGCGGGCACTGCACCCACGCCCGGATGTCGGTCACGTCGACGAGGAAATCCGGCTGGACGACGAGGGTGGCGTCGCCGCCGACGGAGTACTGCTGCTCGCCCTGATACTCCCGCTCGTCGGGGTTGTAGACGGCGATCTCCATCCCTGTCTCGATGACCGCGGCGTTCTCTGTCCACTTCCCCCAGAGCGTCACCGTCGTCGGTTCGCCGGCCCCGCGGTCGGGGCGTATCGTCACCTCACAGAGGTCGCTCTCTCCGTACTGGGTGTTCACCGTCTTTGGCTCCTCGATGTCGACGACGACGCCACGAACGCGGTCCACGCTCATCGCTTGGCCCTCCCCTGTTGCACGGCCAAAGCGACGGGGCGGTCCCTCAAAAGTCGTTCGCGGCGTGGCTCATTCAGCGGTCGCGTCGGCATCCGAGTCACCATCGGCAGCGTACTCTTTCAGCGTCTCCAGCGACACGTCTTCGAGCACATCCTCGCTCGTCGCGTCGAGGTTCACCGGCGGTGCGCGCCCGGCCTCGTGGGCCTCTATCCAGCGCGGGACACAGACACACCAGCTGTCACCGGGGTCAAGACCCGGAAAGTTCAGCTCCGGCCGCGGCGTCACGAGGTCGTTGCCCTGTGCCTTGCTGTACTCCAGAAACTCCGCCGTCATCACGGCACAAATCTCGTGCCGGCCCGGGTCGCGCTGGAGCGGGTAGCAGTACCCGTCGCGCATGAACCCGGTCTCGGGGTCCATCGAGCAGGGAGCCAACTCCCCGCCAAGGACGTTGCGTTCGCTTTCCATACTACGTCTGGCTGTTCCGGAGAGTAAAGCCGTTCGGCTACCCGCTCGCGCTCACTGTCCGTGTCCGATGTCGTCCTCGTCACTCCGGCTCTGCGTGTCACCTGCCGAGTCGGTAGGCTGGTCGCCATCCCTGTCCGGTTGCCTGGCCTTGCTCTTCTCTGCTCCAGCAGCACTCTGTGGCGGCTGCTGCTCGGGCGAATCATCGTCTGGCGAGGTTTTCGACGGAGAGTCAGCAGGCTCGGCCCCGCTCGCTGCTGTCGATTCGGCCCTGTCGTCCGTCTCCGGTGCATTCGGTGAGACTGCGGGCACGTCGACAGCGTCCAGCGCAGCCTGAATCACATCGGTCTTCTGGGTCCCTTCGATAGTCGCCTCCGTCGTCAGGACCAGTCGGTGACTCATCGTCGCGTTCGCCAGCCGCTTCACGTCGTCGGGTGTGGCATACTGCCGGCCGGCGATGACTGCGCTGGCCCGGACAGCCTCGAAGACCCGCTGCACGCCCCGCGGCGAAACGCCGATCTCTGTCCGGTCGTCTTCGCGTGTCGCCCGCGCCAGGTCGACGATATAGCGACGAACCTTGGTGTCGACGCGGATGTCTTCTGCACACTCCTGAAGGGCACGCACCGTCTCTGGGTCAACTACCGGGTCGACCGACGGCGAGAGTGTTCGCCGGTTGGCCCGCCGGTCGAGCAGCCCCATTTCCCCCTCGACATCGGGATAGGCCATCGACGTCTTCACGCTGAAGCGGTCCCGCTGGGCCTCGGGAAGCTGGAAGGTCCCTTCCTGCTCGATGGGGTTCTGGGTCGCGATAACGACGAACGGTGTCGGGAGCGGATGCGTCGTCCCGTCGACACTGACCTGCCGCTCTTCCATTGACTCAAGCAGTGCAGACTGGGTCTTCGGCGGCGCGCGGTTGATTTCGTCTGCGAGCACGACATTCGAGAACACCGGCCCCTGTGCGAACTCGAACTCCCGCTCGTGTTCGTTGTACACGTTCGACCCGGTCACGTCCGCCGGCAGCAGGTCCGGTGTGAACTGTATCCGGGTAAATTCAAGACCCAGCGCCTCCGCCAGCACCCGCGCCAGAACAGTTTTGCCCGTTCCCGGTACGTCTTCCACCAGAACGTGTCCTCTGGCGATGACGCCAGCCAGTGTCTCGAACAGCACTCGGCGTTCGACAACGACAGCCTCCTCAACTCGCTCCACAATGTTGAGACAGTGTTCTGACGCCGCCGCAACGCTCAAATCCGACGATAACCCGGCCATGCTCCATGCGTTGCACTCGGGGTGTATCAATGTGTACCATTAGCCGGTATCTGTCAGTTCACAGTGGCTACTGGTCCATCCCGGATGAGATAGCATGAACCAGTCCCTTAGCCACGAAGCGGGGCAAGCAGCAGTAACACACCGATTGCGGCGAGTGCCATTGTCTCAGGCGACCCGATTGCGGAACCGACGGCATGGCGCGCTGCATCGACGATGCCGACGGCGGCGATACCGAGCAGCCCGACGCCGACGGCGAACACGCTGTGATACAGCTCCAGCCGTCGTGTTTCCGGACGATGGCCCAGCTCTGCTGTCAGTCCGAGGCCGAATGTACCAACGTCCCAGGCGACGAGGCCGCTGATGACACCAGCAAACACCAGTAGCGTGGGAAGGTCGGCCTGTGCCGCCCCGATGCTCGCACAGATAAGTCCTGAAGCGGTCAGTGCTGCGGGGCCGGCACGCGCTGGCAACAGGCCAAATGTGAGTGCCCCGTTGACGAGCACGAGCACCAGATACACGAGCAACGGGAGGAGGAGTGCGCCGAAGAACACAGTTATGAACGAGCCGAACCCGAAGATGCCAGTCCGCAGGAGGAACAGGGCTAGCAACACCAGATAGCCAACTGCCGCGATGGCGGCTCCGACAGTCCGCACCGAGGCGGCGTTGAACTCAGTCGTGAACTTTCGGATGACAATCGCACCGCTACCAGCAACCAGCGCGCCGACTGTGACTGCCAGAAGCGGCGCAAGAACGACCCACGACGACAGCACTCGGATACCGAGACTGAACGGTGGGGACGCGACAAGCTGACCAAACGGCGTCAACAGCAGCGCCAGCGGCACGACTACAGTGAACGCCGCTGAACCGATTGCGACCAGTTTGAGCGCCCGAGTCCCCCGTTTCAGTCTGGTAGCTATCGCGTCGCGGCGGCTCCGCGCTGTCAACTGCACGAGTGGAAGCTGTGCCACGGCAAAATACAGGCAGCCCGATGCGGCGACACCGAGGACACCGAGACAGACCGTGGCGGCAATCGGCGATGTCCCACCGGCGACAGCGCTCACCAGTTCCCAGCTAAACCACGCGAGCGCGAGGACGACAGTGCCCACGACGAGGCCCGCCACTGTGAACAGATACGAAACGACGCTGCTCACTGTCGCCGCTGACACTGTCTCTCTGTCGAGCACGTTGGTCCAGGCAGCCGCGACGCCAACCATTGCGACGGCGACACCGAGCGCGAGAAGCGGGGCGACTGCCACCTGCCCGACCGAGGCAATGAGGCCAGTCGCTGCCGGCAGGAAACAGAGGTGGCCAATGACCGTCGGTCCCAGCCCGTCTCGGTCCAGCAGGGTCAGCCCCGCCACGGCAATGCCGGCGAGGAGTGCGATACCGCTGAACAGTTTCGGGTCGCCAGAGAGAACGCCTGTCGTCAGGGCGAACGCGGCGATGATGAGCGCGGCGATAGTCAGACTGGTCGCCCGCGGCCGCCCCTCCTCGCCGACGGCCGATGGTGTGTCGAGTCGCGGCCCGCCAATCATTTACGCTCCGCCTCCTAGCTGGGCGCTGCCACTCGGCTGGCGCGCTGCGACGGCGAAGGCGTAATCGAGGATGAGCGGCAGCGGTGTCCCACGTCGCCAGTCTATCGTCCGGGCCCCGGACGCCTGACACCGCGCCAGACGGGTCCGACGGCGGACGTGCTCGTACTGTCCACTGACGGTGCTCGCCGCGGTTACGTCCGTCGAGAGCACGGTTCGCTGGCAATCGAACGCCGCCCACGACGCCATCGCAGTGACTGGCGCGTCGTCGAGCAGCGGCGATACGAGCACCAGCTGGCAGCGGGGTCCGGCCATCTCCATCACCTTCCGGAACTGTCGCTGTGTGTCGGCCTCGTCTGCTGGCCCACCAGCCGGGTCGCTCTCGGCAGCATCGGCAGCGGCCCGTAGCTGTTCGACAGCTAGCGACCGCTGATTGGGTCCGTCGCCTGGCTGGAGCCACGTCAGTCCCGCTGGCCCGTCGCCGTCGATGCCGACGATTGCCAGCCCGACCTCGTGGCCGGCATCCAGCAGCGATGTCAGTGCCTGCGTGGTCGCGTACGCGCCGAGTTCGACCGCTGTCGGGCGACCGGGGCCGGCGGTCACCCGCGCTGGTGAACGGGCATCGACGACGAACACGACCGTCGTCGACACCCACTGCTCGTAGTTGACCGTCGACAGCTCGCCGCGCTTCGCGTAGCCGCGCCAGTCGATACGGCCGGCCGGGTCACCGTGCTGATACTCCCGCGTCGAATGAAACGTGAAGCCATCGCCGGGGGCGTCGGTCGTGAGTTGGCCCACGCGGTCGGTCCCTCGGTCGGACAGCGGCGGCGCTCTCGCGTCCAACTGACACACCAGCCTGTCATCGCCCTCGGGGTGTCGTGTCGCCGTCGCGACTTCGCCGGCACCCGTCCCCCGGACGCGGAGCCGCGGCTCGCCGAAGTCGTGTTCGCCTCGGCGGGCGATGAGCGTGTACTCGAGCGTGACTGATTCGCCGGCCGCAAGCGTCTCGCCACCGCGTGGCGACCCATCCAGCACTGCGAGGTCAGTCGGAACGCCGTCGACGACCCGGACGTCCGACAGTGTCTGCTGGCCGCTGTTTGTCACCGTCAACTGGACTGTCACCGGGTGCCCCGGGGGCGCTGGCGTCGGGTCGACCGCCCGCGACACGACGAGTGCTGCCGGGACAGCAGCGGTCGACAGGACTCCGTAGGCCAGATACGAGAGCGGGAGCGTCGCGGCCAGCAGCAGTGTCCCGTTTCCCTCCCAGATGCCCGCTCCGGCGAGTGCCAGCGCGGCAACGATTGCGCCGCGCCACCGCGTGGCCCGTCGCCCCATCAGTCTCTCCCCTCCGTTACATCGCCCCAGTCGGCCCCGTTGGTGGCTGTGGCATCCGTTCCGTCATCGTTGACCAGCGTCGTCCCGTCAGTTTCCGATTCACTGCTGGTCTCGCCGTCTGCGGCAGTTCCGTCCCTGTCGACGCGGGCATCTTCAGACGTGCCGTTTTCGCTGGCCTCGATGTCTTCTCGCTTGGGAATCGACCCGTCGATGGCCCGCTGCAGGTCGGCGACTGCTGGGGCGACGACTGGCACCGGACGCGGCGCTCGCTGGCCGACAACCGTCGGCAACGCGTCGTCAGCCGCGACACTGACTGCCGCCATTGCCCGCGCGCACCGCTTTCGGACGGCCTTTTCTGGAAACAGCCAGGCCCGGAGGCGAGCGCGAAACGGCCGGTCCGGCGGCGCGACGGATTCGTCCAGTACCGCGGCGGCAACCGGGTCGTCCGTCCAGCTCCCCGCGGCTAACTGTGCTTTCACCGAGTCGGGGTCGTGGCCGCCCTGGACCAGTGCCTCCGTGAGCGTCGCCCGAAGTGGTTCCCGAACAGGACCGACGCTCCCGTCGACTGACCCGTCGTCGCGGGCCTGCGCAACCGCCGCCTCCACGCGTTCTGCGAGGTCGGTTCCGGAGACAGCGTCATCTGTCGGCGTCGTCTCCAGATATTCTCTGGTGAACCCGTCGTCAGCAGCCCACGGTGACGGTGATATCGCGGGGTCGTCGGGCGTCCGCAAAAGCTTCCAGAAGGCTACGAGCACGCAGACGAGGAGGACGAGGACACCCGCCGCACCCGGTCCGGACGCCGCCGGTTCTGGCGTCCCTATCAGCCCGATAACCGCGCCGGCAGCCACAAGTAGCAGGCCACACAGCACGGCGATTCCCAGCCCGACGTGACGACGATTCATTCTGTGTCCTCCTGCTCGTCGCTCGCGCTCACCAGCGCATCGTACGCGTTACGGGCCTGTTCACGGCGACTGTCACTCGACTGGCCGCCGTATTCGACGTCTCGGAACGCCTCTGTCAGTGCTTCGACGGGTGCCCTCGGGAGGCCGCTGTCGATTGCGGCCCGGGACACCTCGCCGGGCGTCCGCGTCCGCCAGTGTCCGGGGACGACGTGCCTGGCGAACGCACGCCAGATGTCCCGGAGCGACGGAAGAGCAGACTCGTCGCCGTCCGACGAGTCAGTAACCGACTCGCTCGGTCCGGAGCTAGATGCCGCAGTTGGGCGGTCCGTATCGTCGGTCCGGCCAGAGGTGTAGACACTGACCGCACCCAGCCCCACTCCAGCCACAGCCACGGCGGCACCGGTCGTGCCCCAGCGAACATAGCTCAGTATCACGACGACGCACGAGAATCCGAGCGTTACAATCCGCCGCGGCGTGGTTTCAGCCCTGGCCACAGTAATGGCTCGATACCCGGCCGACCGGAGCCACTGTTGGAAGCGACGGGACCGTCCTGTCACCGTCAGCGGCAGCGACGCGAGCCATGCGGCCAGATGGATAGCCAGTCGTCGGCCAATGCTCAGCATGGCTTCGATACGGCCAACGAGCCAGAGTGCTGTTCGCCGACTCAACTGAACGACCCGGGCGACGTAGCCAGCAACGGCTTCACTGCCGTTCTTGACTGCATGCGCGACCGCCTGCCCGCCGGAGAGCGCATCCGCCCGATAGTGGTACAGCGCGGCGACGCCCACGACTGCGAGCGCGATGGCCAGTCCGTCGCGTTCCCAGAGCACGCCGATGAAAAACAGCGAATCGAAGAGCGCCCAGAGAACACCGATGCCGCGTGCGACCCTGGGGGTGTACAGCAGTGCGGCGATAGCGATAGTCACCACAGTTGTCACCAGCAGCACTGAACTCACTACGACGGTCCCGATGTACGCGTCCCAGAGCGTTGTTCTCGCTGTCTGTCTGTCTGTTGCCGCTGTAACGGTAAGCGAGGGGTTTGCCGGGAGTGAGACAGCAACGGTGCCGTCAGCGCCAGTCGTCCCCCGGCGCTGGTCCCCGAGCGTCACAGTCGCGTTCGTGACTGCCTCTCCGTTTCTCGTGGCGTTGACTGCGGCGCTATCACCCGGGACTGGGAGGGTCTTCGCTGGCATGACGCGAACGTGTAAGTTCAGCACATCGACGCGTGCGGTGCCCTCGAACTCGCCGCGGGACACGGTTACCGCAGTAGTATCGGTATCTGGGACTGTTAGTTGAGACTGGCCGGTGGTGTCAGTTCGGCCGACGATATCGCCGTCGTGGCTCACAGTCGCGTTTCGTACCGGGACGCCGTCGACCGTTGCAACGAGCGGGACAGTCGACCCGGGATACGGTTCGCCAAGCAGTGTCACGTTGACGCTCCCGGCGACACGGTACTGACCGGTGTCGTTGTCGGCCGCTGTCTGCTGGCGTGTGGCTGTCGAATCACCCGCGCCAGATGGCCATATATCGCCTTTCGCGAGGCGGTCAGCCGTTTCGGTGTCCGCTCCCTCGTACGGTCGACGGTAGAACTGACAGGGCTCTGTTCCCGGCGATTCGACCGTTACGTTCAGTTCGCGCTGGTAGGGCACCTGTCCGGTCACCTGCCCACTCTGGTCAGTCCGACCGACATACCGGTCATTGAACCAGACACGGGTCGCGCCCGCTGGTTCCAGATCCTGATACACCAGGACTGTGAGGGGATGCCCGGCTTTTGGCGTCGATTCAATGAGGACACCACAGCCGTCTTCAGTGGGCGGGGCAGTCTCGCCGGAAATCGGAATCGGCTCTGTGTCGCCTGTGACGTTGCTGCTCCCGCCACCGTCGCGACGCTGTTCTCGTGTGTCGGCTGGCGTCTGCGTCAGTGGTTCAGACCCGGGGCTCCCGTCACTGCCCCCACTGCTGTCGACCCCGCTCTCGGTGACCGGTGGTGGGGCCAGAAACGCAGCGACGATTAGCCCAACGAGGCAAAGACTTACCAGTAGTAACTGCCGCCAGTCAACGCCGCCATGGTCAGTATCGGATGCTGTACCCACTTGTCGCCCCTCGTAACGTACGCCCGTACTGCGACACCCCGAGCTGTTATCATGGAAACTAACGTGAAAGATAATCAATCCCCGGTATGGTTCTCGACAGTGGCCACAGTCGTCAGGGCAGCCAAGCCAGTATATCCGACATTTCTTCGCCCCTGGCAGCAGTCGGGACCGATGGGTTCATTCTGACCCAGTCCGAACAAGAAACTGACAATGCGCGTTCGTGACTGGCAGGACATTCTCGAAGACGTGATGGAGAGCAATGCCAATCCGGGGGACTGGCGTGCCGTCGGGGGCGACCGCGCGAACGGAATCGGCGAGGACATCTACTTCGGTCACCCTGACGCCGGTGTCTATCAACTCAAAACCTACGCAAAGAACCCCTTCGAGGTACAGGGCGTCGGGTCGCAAGTGGCACGCCGTATCGACGATGACATCGACCCGCTGTTTCCAGACGACGGGTCCGGCATTTTCGGCGTCCAGCAGGGGCCGGAAGACGAGGACGACGCCAAAGAGAAGGCCAAGAACCTCGAAACGGTCCTCGAAACGCATGCGGACGCACCGACGTCACCGCAAGCGCTGCTGGAGGACATGATGGACGCGATGGACTCCCCGGCCTACGGGCCGATGGAGTTCGACCACCACGACCGACCAGACCAGATGAGCGAACTCACTGAGACGTTCGAAGAAGCGGAGGAACTACTCGACGCGGAGTTCGAGGACGTTATCGAAGAAGACGTAGAGCGGGGCTTCTACTGATGGTCAACCGAACACTCCCAGTCTGTACCGGGGGTCGCTAATGGTCGGTCCCTCGATGACGGACGCCGACCGGAAACGATTTCTCAGATACACACAAGTCGGATTCGCGCTTCTCATCGGCGTCTCGATGGGGCTTGTGACGTTGTACGGCGGTGCGGAACTGCTAATTGTTGCTGGAATGTTTGTTGGCGGAACCGTCGTTGGCGGTGGCCTCGCGTGGTACATCATCCCGGAGAGTATCGCGGAAACGCCGTACGAGTCAGTCGACAGAGGTCCGAAACCCGGCGCAAAAATGAAACAACAGCGGCAGGAAGACAACGGCTCCGGACAACGGGCAGCCGAAGACGACAGCCGACTCTCACAGAACCGCGATTAGAGGAAATCGTCCTGCATTGCCGGGTCCTGCTGTTCGGAGGCCGTCTGGTCGAAAATCTCTTCATCAAGCGTCTCGGTCTCTTCCGTCGTGGTATTGTAGGCCGAAATCCCTCGCTTTAGGAGGTCTTCCACGGCTTGGTCGCGGTTGAGGAACTCGCCCTGTTCGACGAGTCGCTGGATGTCCGAGTCCACCTGGTCCGGGAGTGACACCTTGATCTTGCTCACACTTGCCGCCTATACTGTTCGGACATAAAAACCCACCCCTGCTTTTGGGAGGGGTCGAAAAGGCGCACGCGTGAATGCGCGAAACCGTCACACACTTGCCGGCGGCCGACACGAACCACACTGTGAACGCGAACGACCGAGCGATCACCGCACTGGTCATGCTCGCACACGGACTCGTCCACACCTACGAGATGGCAGTCCCGATATTTGTCGTCATCTGGCTCACCGAATTCGACCTCATCAATCTTGGTATCGCCCAGTTCAACGTGACGACGGCCACCGTCGGCGTCATCGTGACGCTGGGCTACGGCCTGTTCGGGGCTGGTGCGCTCCCGGGCGGTATCGTCGTTGACCGTATCGGCTCCCGTCGCCTCATCACGGGCTGTCTGCTCGGCATGGGCGGCTCGTACATCCTGCTTGGCCTTGCCCCGAGTATGGTCGTCATCGCGCTGGCGCTTGTCCTCTGGGGCCTCTCGGCCAGCGTCTACCACCCAGCCGGGCTCTCGCTCATCAGCAAAGGTGTCGAACAACGTGGGACCGGACTGGCCTATCACGGCGTCGCCGGCAACCTCGGAATCGGCCTCGGCCCGCTCGTCGCCGCAGTTCTCCTGCTGGTCGCCGAGTGGCGGACCGTCGCGCTCGTCCTTGGCGTTCCGGCGTTGCTCGCCGCCGTCTACGCCTCACAGGCGAGTTTCGACGAGACGGCGGCGGTGACGACGGCGACTGACGGCGGGTCGAAAGCCAGCAGCGGTATCGATTCGCTCGGGGAATTTCTCACAGAGAGCAAGCACCTGTTGACCGGGAGCTTCTTGCTGGTGTTCGTCGTCGTCATGTGCTCGGGGCTGTACTACCGCGGCGTCCTCACGTTCCTTCCGGAACTCCTGCGAGGCCTGCCGGGCTTCGAGCCCATCCCGATAGAGACGCTGTTGCCTCCCGGCGTCCTGTCGGCGCTCGGTATCGAGGTCGGGACGGGCCAGACGCTCAAGCCACAGGACTACTTTTATGCCGGCCTGTTGCTCATCGGCGTCCTCGGCCAGTACGCTGGCGGCAAACTGAGCGACCGGATTCCCGTCGAATACGGTATCGCCGGCTCGTTCCTGGTGCTTGCTGTCCTTGCGGTGCTGTTCGTTCCGGTGTCGGCGATGGGCTTCGGTCCGTTAGCGGTGCTGGGTGCGCTGCTGGGTGTCGCGCTGTTCGTCGTCCAGCCGATGTATCAGGCCGCCGTCGCGGAGCACACGCCCGCCGGAACGCGAGGCCTGTCGTACGGCTTCACGTATCTTGGCGTGTTCGGGGTCGGCGCGCTCGGCGGTGGTCTCGCTGGGTCGATTCTGGCCTTCGCGAACGCGACGGCGCTGTTCGGGACGCTCGCTGGTATCGCACTCGTCGCTGTCCTTGCGGGGACCGCCCTCGCGCGGCGTTCGTGACTGCCTGAAGCTGCGGACAGGCCGTCGCATCGCTTGCTATTTCTGTCTGTACACTGTACCTGCCTCTCAGATGGACGCCGCAGTTATCGTCCCGGCCTACAACGAGGCGGAGTCGCTGGCCCGCTGTCTGGCTCCCTTCGAGTCACAGCCCGTCGAACTGGTCGTCGTAGTCGGCGGCGACGACGGCACGGAGCAGGTGGCCCGCGACACCCCTTTCGTCGACACCGTCGTCCGGTGCGACGAGGGCGGGGCGGGAATCGCCAGAAACCGCGGAGCCGCGGCCGCAACAGCCCCGATTCTGCTGTTCACCGATGCCGATACGGTGGTCCCCGAGGACTGGGTTCGCCTGCATCTCAGGCACTACGCTGACGACGAGGTGATCGGCGTTGGCGGGCCCGCACGGCCACTCGAAGACAGTCTCAAACACCGCGTGTTGTTCAAACTGCTGTCGGACTACTGGTATCGGGTGTCCTGGCCGCTGGGCTTCGTCCAGCAACCGGGCTTCAACTGTAGCTTCCGGGCCGACGCCTTCGAAGCCGCGGGCGGCTTCGACGAAGACATTCCGTTCATGGAGGACACGGAACTCTCACTGCGGATGAAAGACTACGGCCGAATCGTCTACGACGCTGACTCCTGTGTCGCTACGTCGGCCCGCAGAGAGGCAGACGAGGGATATCTCTCGCTATTTGCGAAGTATGTCCGCGGGTACGCGAACCACTACATCCTCCGCCGGGAGTTCGATGCCGATTACTTCTGAGAAGGGCAGTCTTTTCAACTCACACCCCGGAGCGGTGACACGATGAGTGGCTGGCGGTCACTGTCCCGACGTGCTGTCGAACAGGTACGGTCGGACTTCCGGGACGACCCCTATCTCCGCTACGTGCTCCTGCTGTCGACTGTTATGGTCGGGTTCTGGTTCTGGCATCGCATTCCGAACTTTGCGACTCGTGACGAGTACAGTCGGTTGCTCGACGCCATGGTCGTCTACGGATCGGTTCTCGAAGAACCGAGCTTCGAGGGGCTCAAAGCCGGTATCGAGTGGGGCCGGGCCCCCTTCGGCGCGACGCTATATCTCTATGCGCTGGCCATCCTCCCCGTCGTGCTCGTCGCGGCTCTCACCGGGGATCTAGACGCGTTCACCACGATTGCCTTCCCCAGCTGGGAGTTCGGCCACTACGAGGTCTGGGCCGCCACGCCCGAGTGGATATGGACCTGGAGTCTCGTCTCCATCCGCCTGACAAACGTCGTCGCTGCGCTCTGTGCTGTCTACCTCACCTATCGCCTCGGTGTCGCAATCGAGGGGCGCAACGCCGGCCGGCTCTCGGCCGTCGTGCTCTCGCTGACTTTCGGCTTTCTCACAATCTCGAAGGAGGCCGGCGAGGATATGCCGGCGCTGGTGTTCGTCCTCCTCGCGCTGTACCTGCTGGTCAGGTACGTCCAGACCGACGACGGAACGCTGTTTCTGGCGGCGAGCGCGGCCGGTGGTGTCGCCATCGCGTTCAAACTGACGGCCGCGCCGGTCATCCTTCTCATCGGCGTCGCCTTCCTGCTCCGGGCTCACGCCGCCGACGCACCGCTGACGGAGACGCTGTACCGGCCGAAGCTCCTCCTGAGCGGCGCTCTGTTCGGGTTCGCCATGATTGTACTCGGATTTCCAACCGCCCTCGTGGCGGGGCCCGAGCCGTTCATCGAGCGGGTGTTCGGCGGCTCGACCTCGCGGATGAGCCACCCAACGGGTCCCGACGCCCCGATGTGGTGGTGGTTCCTGCGGGGCTACTTCAGCGCGCTGGGACTGCCGCTGGTTACCGCGGCCGCCGCCAGCGTCGTGGCGACTGTTGCAACCATTCGTGACCGCGGTTCTGCATTTCACGGGACCGTCCTCATTCTGACCGGCCTGACGGCCTACATCGCGATGTTCTCCCAGTGGCACGACTTCCGGGTGCACCACCTCATACCGACGTTCCCGCTCATCGCCTTACTCGTCGGGGGGCGACTGGTGGAGCTCCGCGAACGCTCGTCGTCTCTGGCACGACCGGTGATGGCGGTTCTGTTGGTAACAACGGCCGTCTACGCCGGTATCGGGACGGCCCAGTTCGCGTCGATGCCCCGGGACGAAGCGACAGCGTGGCTCGAAAAGAACAGCGAGGATGGCGACGTGGTGGAGACGTATCGCGTCCATATTCAGGACACTGCCGTCCCGCACTCGCTGACCGCAAGACACGTCGCCGGCCAAGACTCGGAGGCGGAGGAAGCGATGGCGTGCCCGCGATACATTCAGGTCGGGTATCGGGACCTCCTGTACCTCAAGGAGGATACCTACTACCGCAACGGTGACGCACAGGCCGTCTATCTCCGGAACCTCCTGAACGAGGAGTCCAACTACCGAATCGTCGCGGAGTTCGGGGAGCGGCCACCGAACTTCGTGCCCCAGCGACCGACCCCCGGCTCGTTCACCGACCTGCTCCGGCTCGGCGTCGTCCCGCACACGGACCAGTTCGCCGACGAGCAGGAACTCGCGGCAAATCAGTACACCCTCATTCTGGAACGCGATGGCGAGTGCGATACGAGCCGTCATCCGCCGTTCTGAGTCCGCTTTGATGTATCCTGGGGGCCGGCTACTCCGTCGTCAGTGACGCGACATCGAGCCGGACAGAAGGATACCAGCCTGCGAGTGACGGCAGGTAAATACTGAGGAACCGGTCGACGAAGATGATGGGGATGATGACCTCCGCTGGAATACCCAGCGCGACGAACACCGCCGTCGCCGTGGCCTCGGTGATGCCGATGCCGCCGGGCGTCAGCGGCAGGAGCGTCACGGTGTACGCGACCAAGAGATACAGCGGCAACGCGACCAGCGGTTCGAACGCGACGCCGAAACTCCCCAGCAGCAGGCCGACGCGGACACCGGGTGCGAGCACGAGGTCGACGGCCCAGCCGACCGCGTAGCGGAGCCACACTGCCGGCTCGCTCGCGAGCGACCGAAACGTCGTTGTCGAACTGTCGGTGAACTCAAGCAGGCCGTCGAGCCGTGCCGCGAGTCCCTCACCGAAGCGTGGAACCCGGACCGCGACCCCGGACAGCCAGCCGATGAGCCGGTCCAGATAGGAGAGATTGAGGCCTCCGAACAGTATGGCGAGGCCGGCCGCGAAGTAGAGGCTCGTCGCAAGCGCTAACAGCAGGAGGAGTTCGAGCCGGAGCAGTGGAATCGCTAGAACGAGCCCTGCGGTCGCCGCGACGCCGTAGTATATCGCAAAGATGCCGGTGTGAAGCGCCGACGCCGCGGCGGCGTCGCTGTAGGCCATTCCAGTCTGGCTCCGGAGGACGAACGGCGCAGCCAGCCGTCCCGAGAGCCGCGACGGGAGCAACTGATTGACGAAGTTCACGATGAGCGTCGTCCCGGCGGCGGTCCGGAACTGGACCGGTGCGAGCGGGGTGATTACCGCGTGCCACGAGTAGGCCCGGCCACAGATACCGAGAACGCTGACGGCGACGACCGCGAGCGCCGTTTCGGTTTCGACGCTGGCGAGCAGGCCGATTGCGCTCGCGATGTCGAACTGCGTGAGCAGCCACGAAAGCGCAACGACGGCGATACCGTACTGGGCGACCGTGATCCCCAGATCACGAGCCCGACTCGTCACGGTGTCTCGCCCCTCTGTAGCTGCGTCGCGGCCGCTTCACCGTCCTCCAGAACTGTCCGCACGGTCGTGAACTCGAAGTCTTGTTGGAGAATCCGCTCGACGGCCCGGCGCATCCAGTCGCCGGTCCTGACGTACACCCGCGTCGGCACCCCTTCGACAGCTGGCAGGTCGACCAGTTCCCAGGGATGGACGTACAGCATCGGTGTGATACCCCGGCGGGCCAGCAGTTTCATGCCCAGAATCGTGTATCGCGGGCCGAAAAACCGGAGCCAGGTCCCGGTGAGGGGCAACTGCAGGCCGGGCATGACGCTTGCCGGGAACTCGGTAATGCTGTCCGGTGCGTCCGGGCGGACCGCCGTCGCTGGAACCGGCTCGTGGATATCGTATTCGCCGCCGTACCACCCCGGAATCGACCGGCTGGAGACCACGCTCGAGTCGTACGTGTAGCCGGTATCGGAAAGCAGGTCGAAGTGGTCGTCGGTGATGTCGAAGGCGGGCGCGCGGAACCCGGAGACCTGCTTGTTGGTGACTCGCTCCAGTCCGTCCTTCGACTGGGACAACTCCCTTCGTTGCCCGTCGCTGTCGAGATCCGAGAGCAACTGATGGGTGTGCGTATGCGAGGCGATTTCCAGACCCGCGTCAGCAAGCGCCCGCACGGCGTCGGGATGGGACTCGGCAACCGAGGAGACCACGAACGCGGTCGATGTCGCGTCGTACTTTGCGAGCGTGTCCCTGAAAAATCGACCGCCGTCGAGGCCGACGCCGTCGCGGTCGGTCGTCCCCGACGCGCTCCGGTAGGCCGGTGTCTGGGTAAACAGCTCGAAATCTATCGACAGCACCGCGCGGTTACTCATCCTGCTTGTCCTCGGTCTGTAGCTGGTGTTCCTCAAGTTCGCTCCGGAGAAGGCTCAACTCCTCGTTCAGCCGCGACAGCCGGTCGTACATGTGCCCGATGCGGTTGAGCAGGTACGTCACCGCCACAAACAGCGTCAGGTTCGAGATGACGAGGATAGCGCGGGCTTTCCACTCCAGGCCCAGTAGCCGCGCCACGACCTCGAACACGTTGGGGACGATAGCAACGACGATGAGCCCCGTGCCGAGCAGCAGCGACATCACGAACAACTCCAGCGACTCGCGTTCGCTCCTGACGATAATAAACCCGTTCGCGAGGAACGCCAGCCCGACGACCAGCGACAAGAGGTTAACCAGTGAGTAGTCGAATCCAAAGACCATAGTTAGCGAAAGAGGAGGACGCGAAACACCGTGTCAGTCATCCGGAGCGGGTAGAGCACGAGCGTGTCGAGGCTGAACTGTGACTCGCCCTCATCCCGGATCGGCATCGCTATCGATACTTCTTCGATCCGCTGGCCGCGCTGGGCCGCATCGAGCGTCTGTTCGACTGCCCAGTGGTTGTCCGAGCGGTGGAGGATATCCTGCAGCGCCGACACGCGGTAGACGCGGAAACCGCTCGTTACGTCGGTAATGTCGATGCCGCCCAGCTTCCGCACGACGGTCGTAAAGAAGGTGATTCCCAGCCGCCTGATAAGCGGGTAGTCGTCGATGCTCTCGTTCAGGTAGCGGCTGCCGATGACCATGTCCGCGTCCTCGGCGTGGTCAAGGAGGGTCGGAATCTTCTCCGGGTCGTGCTGGCCGTCGGCGTCGACCTGCACGACGAAGTCGTAGTCGTGCCGAATTGCGTACTGATAGCCCGTCCTGACGGCCCCGCCGACACCGGTGTTGAACACGTGTGTAACGACGTGTGCGCCGTGCTCCCGGGCGATGGCCGCGGTGTCGTCCGACGAGCCGTCATCGACGACGACGACCTCGTCGACGTAGCGGCTCGTTCCGTCGATCACCGACCCGATGGTGCTCGACTCGTTGTACGCGGGGATGACGGCGACTGTTCGCACTGGTGGAAACGCCGCTAGCAGCGAACTTAGAATTGTCGTTCTCTGGGATAGTTCACTTGCGGCCTGTGCGCCTGTCGTTGACTGCTCCACTCACGCCAGGCCGGCCTCTGTGAGCCACAGCCGACGTGAACCTCGCCAGTCGGGACGCCCGCACTTCTCGCGAGCGAGGCAATGGTTGCTGTTCACATAACTCACGCTTCGAAGTCCGCTCGTAATAAAAATAGATCATGATGGATAGGGCAAGAATGAAAACACACCGCGCGGTACGTACTGGCATGAGTGTCGAGCAGGAGCAGACGGAACGGACCATCAGGTGTCTGGTGGCGAAAGTCGGACTCGACGGACACGACCGGGGCGCACACGTCATCGCGCGGGCGCTCCGTGACGCTGGCTTTGAAGTGATTTACTCAGGGCTCCATCGAGCGCCCGACGAAGTCGTGCAGGCCGCTGTGCAAGAGGACGTAGATGTCGTCGGCATCTCCATTCTCTCCGGGGCGCACAACACGCTGGTCCCAAAGATTCTCGACGGGCTAAGAGAGTATGACGCGTTCGATGACCGGCTCATCCTCGTCGGCGGCATCGTCCCGGATGACGATCAGGAGGAACTCCGCGGGCAGGGCGTCGACGAGATATTCGGCCCGGGCGCGTCCATGGAGGAGATGATCGACTACATCCACGAGAACGCGCCCGAGCGATGAGCGACCTCGTCGCTGACCTGCTTGCGGGCAAGCACAGCGCCCTCGCCAGAGTCATCACACTGATAGAGAACCGTTCGTCGGGGTACCGAGAGATAATTTCCGACCTCCATCAGCACACCGGCACAGCCGACGTTATCGGCGTCACCGGCAGCCCCGGCGCGGGCAAGTCCACGCTGGTCGATAAGGTCGCAGCGACCTACCGTGAGCAGGGACAGACCGTCGGCGTCATCGCTATTGACCCATCCTCGCCGTTCTCCGGCGGCGCGGTGCTCGGCGACCGGATACGGATGGCCTCGAACGCTGGCGATATGGATATGTTCTTCCGGTCGATGTCTGCTCGTGGCTCCCTCGGTGGGCTGTCGACGGCGACGACCGACGCCGTGACCGCGCTGGACGCGTTCGGCAAGGACAAGATCATCGTTGAGACGGTCGGCGCAGGGCAAAACGAAGTCGACATCGTCCGCACCGCCGATACCGTCGCCGTGCTCGTGCCGCCGGGCAGCGGCGACGACGTCCAGATGCTCAAGGCCGGCATCCTCGAAATCGGTGACGTGTTCGTGGTCAACAAGGCCGACCTCGATGGGGCCGACCGGACCGTCCAGCAACTCCGGGAGATGTTACAGGGACAGAGCGGACGCCCGGACTCCGGCCATCACGGCGCGACTGAACTCGCCGGCGACCATGGCGATGCGTCCACCGATGCCGCCGATGATGAGGCGGACGAGTCGGAGACGTGGAATCCCCCTATCGTGGAGACAGTCGCCAATCGGGGCGAGGGCGTCGAGGATTTCTTAGACGCGCTTGCCAACCACGGCGCGTATCTGGACCGAACCGGCCGTCGAGAGGGGCAAGCCCGGGAGCGTTTCGCCGCCGAGATTCGAACTCTCCTTCGGGAGGATGCCAACGAACTACTGGTCGACGAACTTGACCGCCGCGGCGGCATCGAGCAGTACGTCGACGCCGTCATCGAGCGCCATACTGACCCGTACACGGTTGTCGACGAGGTGCTCGAACCGCTCCGAGAGTGTCTCGACGAGCGGCGCGACGGGAACTAACTTCGGGACTGTTGCGTTCGCGGAACCATGTCTGCCCGGACCGATAGCGACAGCTATCTGACGATCTTCCAGCATGTATAACATACTCCGGGTCCCAAGTCATCAGTATGAAACTCCGCAAGGCGCTCGGTGCGGTCGTTGGTGCGGTCGGCGCGACAGCCGCTGCCAACCGCGTGCTACAGTCGCGGGCCGGCGCGTTCGAACCGATGCTCGACGGGGAACAGGGGACGTACCGCTGGCGTGGGTTCGATATCGCGTACACTGAAGCCGGCGACCCGTCGGACCCGGACCTCGTGCTGTTCCACGGCATCAATGCCGCTGCCAGTAGTCACGAGTTCCATACGGTGTTTGACACCCTCGCAGAGGACTACCACGTCATCGCACCGGACCTGCCGGGCTTCGGGCACACGGACCGGCCACCGCTGCTGTACTCGGCGTCGCTGTACACGGCGTTCGTGCGGGACTTTATCCAGGACAACACGGCCGACGCGACCGTCGTCGCGTCATCACTGACCGGGGCCTACGCCGCCAGCGCGGCACAGGAGGTCAACGTCGAGGAACTCGTTCTCATCTGCCCGACGGACACCTCGATGGGCAACCGCACTGTCTGGCTCCGCTCGCTGCTTCGCGCGCCCGTCATCGGCGAGGGAATCTACAATCTCACTGTCTCGAAAGCCTCCATCCGGCACTTCCACGCCGACCACGGCTACTACGACATGGACAACCTCACCGAGGATGTCGTCGACTACGAGTGGCAGAGTGGCCACCAGCCCGGTGCGCGCTTCGCGCCGGCGTCGTTCGTCTCCGGCTTCCTCGACCCGGAAGACGACCTCGGCGAAGTACTGGCCAGCCTCGACGTGCCCGTGACGATGGTCTGGGGCGAGGACGCCGACATCACGCCGCTGTCGAAGGGTCGCGACATGGCCGAGCAGGCAGATGCGATGCTCGTCGTGTTCGGTGACTCGCTGCTCCTGCCCCACGTCGAACACCCCGGTGAGTTCGTCGATGTGGTCCGGGACAGAGTGACTTCGGTAACAGTCGAAAACTGAGCCCTAGCGCGGTCGGAACACGACCGCTCTCTCGCCGGTTGTCACGCGTTCGCCGACATCGATGCCGACCACGTCGTCGATGGCAACGTCGTCCGGGTCCACGTCACGGACGAGGCCCGTGACCGATACCGGTCCGAAATCAGCGATGGCAGTGACGTAGGGCGCGTCGTCCTCGAACTGCGGCGTCGGGACCGTAATCGTCGTGTGGCTCGCGATTTCACCGGACTCCGGCAGGTCGACCGCCGAGAGGTCCTGGTCGTGACAGCGCGGGCACACCCGACGAGGCGGGAGCCAGCCGTGGCCGTTCGAGCATTCGAGGTAGTACCCGTCGCCCGATTCGATGCTGTCGAGCCACGCGTCGTACTCGCCGTCTTGTGCGGATTCAGTCATTCTTGCACCTCCATGACGTGGACGGTCGTAGACGCGACTGTGCCGCCCGCGTTGTGTGCGACCCCGACGGTGCTGTCCGGCACGGCGTCGGCCCGCGGGTGTGACCCGTCGAGGAGCCAGGCGACCGTCGCTAACTGGGCAACACCGGTCGCGCCGACCGGGTGACCCTTGGCCTTCAGCCCGCCCGAGAGATTTATTGGGCGGTCGCCGTCGCGGGTCGTCTCGCCGTTGCGCGCCGCGGCGATGCCCTCGCCGCGCTCGTAGAAGCCAAGCGATTCGATTGCGAACACTTCCGCGATAGTGAAACAGTCGTGGACCTCAGCGAAATCAACATCGTCGGGACCGACGCCGGCGTCCCCGTAAGCCTCCTCCGCAGCCTTGTCGGCGGCGGGTGTCTGTGCCAGATGCGGGCGGTCCTGCAATGCGAGGTTGTCGCCGCCCTGGCCGGTCCCGGTGATGGCGACTGGGGCGTCTAGGTCGTGTTCCTCGGCGTAGGACTCCGTGGTCAGGACAGCGGCCGCGGCCCCGTCAGTAATCGGACAGGAGTCATAGAGGCCGAGCGGGGACGCAATCGTCGGGGCGTCGATAGCGTCCTCGACCGTGATCTCCTTCTGAATCTGGGCGTGTTCGTTGACCAGCGCGTGCTCGTGGTTCTTGACGGCGATATGAGCGAGGTCCTCGTGGGAGCCGCCGTACTGGTCGAAGTACGACCGGGCCATCAGCGCGTAGGCCCCCGGGAAAGTCATCCCGGCACGGACCTCGTAGAGGTCGTCGGCGGCGATAGCGAGCGCGTCTGTCGCCGCTGCGGTCCCGATATTGGTCATCCGTTCCGCGCCGCCGACGACGACGACCTCCGCCTCGCCATTCCGGATCGTCTTGACGGCTTCACGAACGGCTGTGCCGGCGGATGCACAGGCCGCTTCGACACGGGTCGCCGGAACGTCCAGCCCGATAGCCTCGGCCATCAGCGGTCCCTGATGGCCCTGATGTTCCGCGAGTTCTCCCATGAAGTTGCCGTAATAGAGCGCCTCAGCGTCTTCCGGGTCGATTCCGGCCTCCGATAGCGCTTCGAGTCCGGCCTCGGCGAACAGGTCTCGGCCGGTCCGTTCGGGGTGTTTCCCGAACTGTGTCACGCTGGCCCCGGCGATACGTGGGTCTGACATTACCTCCCAGTGTGCGCTGACGGCTTAAATGCCTACTGCTCGGGTGCTTAATTAGCGAATATTCGACGCTTTGAACGCCTACAAACGGGATATTGGTTTTCTACGGGAATTCCTTCTTACAACGGAATTATAGCCTTCAACGGAACTATTGCGTCAATTCACGATTTCGGCGATACGCTGGGGTTCGCCCGACAGCGCCGGTTCCGGCTCGACCATCTGCAGCACCTCGTGGTCGGTCACGTTCGGATACGACTTCTGGATGGCATCCTCGATGAGGGCCTTTTCGAGGCGGAACTCCGTCCCCTCGTAGACGACATCGACACCCTGTTCGTCGAACGACAGTACAGTCATACCGCGGATTACGCACGGCACAAATAAAAGGATAGTCTCTCGGGCGGCCACGCCGATTCAGGTAATCCGGTGGCCATCCGGCGAAACGCGGGTTCAGAACGGTCCGTTGGGGCCGTTACGAGTCGCCGTCGCTACCGACTCGGATGACCTGCAGCAGGGAGTACACCGGGACGCCGCGGATGTCGCCGATGCCGCGTTTGTCAGCCAGCACGACGCAGGCCACGGGATTGCCGCCCTGTTCGTGGATCGCGTCGATGGTTTCGCCCATCGTCTTGCCGCTCGTAATAGTGTCGTCGACGACGTAGCAGTCTCGGTTCCGGATCTGCGCGAAGTTCCGGGAGAACGAGCCATCGCTGGTCTCGCTCTCGTCGTCGTCCCACTGGTGTTTGGTCGGGGCGTACGTCCCGAGGTCGGTTTCCAGTTCCCGCGCAACGGTCGTCGCAAGCGGCGCGCCGGCCTTCTCGATGCCGATGGTAAGGTCCACATCGTCGCCTTTCTTCGAGAGCAGGTCCGCCATCGCCGCGCCCACGTGGTACAGTCGGTTGCTGTCCCGACCGACAGCAGACCAGTCGACGTGGATATCGTGGGGACCGCCGTCGTCGCTCGTATCCGGTTCCGTGCCGGTGCCGCTACGTTCGACAAGCCAACTCGCCGTCTCGCGGGAGACGTTAAGCTCGTCAGCGATTTCGCCCTTAGAGAGGCCACGCTGTGCCAGGTCGGACGCGCTGTCGACGAGGTCGTCGATATTCTTCATACCATCATCTCCGTGTGCGAGGATTTAATAGGCAGTGTTCTTCAGCCATCAAAATCTATTTACAACACCAGTTGTACAATTCTAGCGGCTGGGTACATTCCCCCTGCTATCCGGGACTATGTGAGACCGCTGTTCGGTCAGCATCGTTCCCCACCAGCCCCACCCGGCCGACGCCAACTGTCTGCCACGCAGCATGGTTGTCCGCGGGACCGCACGCACCAGCGGTCAGGCGGGATTCTCCCGCCCTTTGCCGTCCATCGTCTCTCTCTGGGTCGAACCCGAATAGCGTCTCGAACACCAGACCTGACACCGGTTCGGCCGTTCAGTGTGTCTGGTTCAGTTGTCGTCCAGTTCAAAGGTGTAGAGTCGCTGCTCGCAGGTCGGACAGACGAGCGTCTCGTCGGGGTCCTGACGTGGGCCCAGATGGCCGCCACAGCACGACACCGACGACGACTCGACCAGTTCGGAGCCACAGACCGGGCAACTATCGAGAAACATCCGGAAGGCCTTCGCACCGGCGATTCTGAGCCGTTCGTCGTCGAGACGCTCGCCGAGGACCTCGTATGCTGCGAGTTCGGCGACGACGACTGGACGGGGAAGGAGCTGTTTGTGCTCGGAACCGAGCACGACCCACTCCGCGTCGTCGACGTACGGCTCCGCGTGCCCGACCTGCCCCAGCGACGCCTGCAGTGTTGTCGAGAGACTGTCGAGTGATTCCGCTGCCAGTTCGTCCATTCGGTCGTGCCAGGCAGTGTCGACGCTCGCTTCAGGAAACAGCCGTTCGCCCTTGAGTTCGATGACGCCCGCTGCCGAGAGTTCCCGGAGGATGGTTTCGCCGTCCAACTCCACATCCTCGGCCAGCGAGTCACGCTCCTCGTGGGCCATGGCTTCCTGCGTTGCCGCGTCGTGTGCGGACTCCCCGTGAAACCACTCGTCCGGGACCGGTGATATCGCCACCAGCCGCGGGGCAAATTCAGGCGTGTACGGAACCAGATACCCCCGGAGATAGACCACCGCGACGCCAACAACAGCAACCAGTAGACTCAGTAACGAGCGTTTGCGTGCACGCAAGAACAGTGCCAGAAGCCCGACAAGCCCCAGGTTCAAGACCGTACACGGCCAGCATCTGTTCGCTCCGGTGTAGGACTCGTCGCTGAGGGTTTCAAGTACTTCCATCGGGTCAGATTCCTGCGGTGCGGACTCTCGGTTCATGTTCGGACAACGGTATGCAGTCCCAAAATTCTTTAACAACAGCTGTGGTACAAAGTGTCATGAGCGACTCGCCGGTGACATACACCACGCTCGGGTCGACAGGGCTCGACGTGTCTGAACTCTGTCTCGGAACGATGAACTTCGGGAGCGCGGAGCCCTGGATGCTAAACGACGAGGCCGAGAGCCGTCGGATACTCGAACGGGCGCTCGATCTGGGTATCAACTTCTTCGATACAGCCAACGCCTACTCGAACGGCGAGAGCGAGCGGATTCTTGGCGAGGCCGTCGACTCCGCTCGCCGCGGCGAACTGGTCCTGGCATCGAAGGTGTACTTCGATATGCACGACGGACCGAACGGGAGCGGACTCTCGAAGAAACACATCATCGACCAGTGTCACGCCACGCTGGACCGCCTCGGCGTCGACTATCTCGACCTCTACCAGATCCACCGGTGGGACGAGGATACGTCAATCGAGGAGACGCTGGACGCGCTGACGTATCTCGTCGACGAGGGGCTGGTCCGCTACATCGGCGCGAGCACGATGGCAAACTGGCAGTTCCAGAAGGCGCTGTACACCGCAGATATCGAGGGGTACGAGCGGTTCGTCTCGATGCAACCGGAGTACAACGCTGTCGACCGGCACGAGGAGGCGAACCTCCTACCCGTCTGCGAGATGGAGGGGGTCGGTGTCATTCCGTGGTCGCCGCTGGCCGGCGGCTTCCTCGCCGGGAAGTACGACCGCGACGACGACCTCTCCGAGGGGCGGGCGAGTACGGACGAGTACACAGCAAACCGGTTCAGCGACGAAAACTGGGCTGTTCTCGACGAGGTGCAGTCGATTGCTGACGAAAAGGACGCAACGCCGGCACAGGTCAGCCTGGCGTGGCTTTGTCATCAGGACGTTGTTGACGCACCGATCATCGGGCCGCGGACGATGGACCACTTGGAGGAGAACGTCGGTGCACTTGACGTCGACCTAACCGACGAGGAGTGTGCCCGAATCGAGGCTCCGAAACAGCCACAGTGGCCGGTCGAGGGCAAGGACTGACCGATGATCTCGATGGATAACCATGCACGTTAACTGCGTTCTCAGTTTCCCTGTACACACATGGACGACAGCGAACTAACCGATGTCCTCGAAGATGCCGGTCTCTCTCCGTATCAGGCGGAGGCCTACGTGGCGTTGCTTGGGCTGGGGACCGCATCGGCGACCGACATCGCGGACTCCTGTGACGTTCCGGACCCGCGGATTTACGATGTGCTCCGGGACCTGGAAACGAAAGGGTATATCGAGACGTTCCAGCAGGACAGTCTGACCGCTCGCGCCCGCAACCCAGATGTAGTCCTTGAAGACCTGCGGTCCCGGTCGAGCAAGTACCTCAACGCGGCAGAGACGATCGAGGAACGCTGGAACCAGCCCGAGATATCCGACCACGAGGTCAGTATCGTCAAGCGGTTCGAGACGGTCGTCAGCCGGGCCCGAGAACTCATCGAAGCGGCCGAAAACCAGATCCAGGTCGGCGTAGACCCGGAGCAGTTCTACGCGGTCCGTGAGGAACTCATCGCCGCCCACGACCGCGGCGTGAACATCAAACTCAGCATCTGTACGGGTGCTGGTGAGGACGTACCGCCGCTTTCCGACATCGAAGGCACCTGTACAGAGGCCCGGAACCGCGAGATTCCAGCCCCGTTTTTCGTTCTCGTCGACCGGACCTGGACGTGCTTTGCCCCACACCACGACTCGGTCAACGAGTACGGCGTCCTCGTCAAGGACCGGACCCACACCTACGTCTTCCACTGGTTCTTCCTGACCTGCCTGTGGGAGATCTGGGACACGCTGTACACCGAGCGGACGCCGGAAACCCCGACGACGTACGTCGACCTCCGCCACGCTGTCCGGGATATCGAACCGCTGTTAAACGAGGAGGCGACCATCGAGGCCGTCGTCGTGGGGTACGACACGGAAACCAAAGAGTCGGTTGAGCTGACAGGGCGTGTTACCGACATCGACTACACCGGGAGTAGCATCGGACGGAAGGACCCGGTCCCACTGGCACAACTGGCCGGCCGAATCAGTGCGTCGCTGGTCACCGACGACGGGACGTACGAGGTCGGTGGCTGGGGCGCTGTCATCGAGGAAGTCGAGGCCACCGAAATTACGATTACGAACGTCGAGTACGAGTAACGAGACGCGATTTTCTCGGGACGAATAAACCTTCCCTCAGTTTGTGCGTTTGAGGTCTTCTGTGTGGCAAACAGCTGTTTGACCTATCCCTGCGTATATATACTGAAAGATTTATACAGTGGCGAATAGTCAATAAAGTATCACTATCGCCGGGCTGCCGACGGTAATTAACAACACCTGTGGTTAATTATGGACAACCTTTAAGGTGTGTCCGGGATAGCTCAGAATAGATATGTCGGACAATGGCACAAGCGGCGAGCGGAACTCAACAGGCGTCTCCCGGCGACGGTTCGTCCGTGCTGCCGGAGCAGCAGGTGTCGTCGGTGGACTGGCAGGCTGTGCTGACTTCGTCGGCGGCGGCGACGGCGGTAGCGGTGACGGGAGTGACGGTGGATCCACTGGTGACGGGAGCAGCAGCGAGACCACGACGGTCCAGTGGGGCTTCGACCCGGTGGCCGTCCAGAACAACGGCGACGCAATCAAGCAGGCACTCCACGACAACGGCCTGTCGGACGACATCGAGATAGAGTTCGTCCCGCGTGACCAAGACACCGGTGCGGCCCGGTCGAACTACAACCGACTGCTCTCGGCCGGCGAGACGAACCCGGACATGTTCCTGATGGACAACGGCTGGACGAATATCTTCATCCAGCGAGGGCAACTCCAGAACCTCTCCGAAACGCTACCAGAGGACCTCCTCTCGGACGTCTCGGACAACTACTTCTCGGCGTTTACGGACACGGCACGAAATCCGAGCAACGGGAACCTGTTTGGTGTGCCGGTGTTCCCGGACTTCCCGACGATGCAGTACCGCAAGGACCTCGTCGAGGAGGCCGGCTACAGTCCCGAAAGCAACAACTGGGCGACCGAGCCGATGACGTGGGAGGAGTGGTCGAACATCGCCGCGGACACCTACGACAACGCCGACGTTGACTTCGGCTTTACGACCCAGTGGGATATCTACGAGGGCACCTCCTGCTGTACGTTCAACGAGGTCATGTCCTCGTGGGGCGGTGCGTACTTCGGCGGCCGCGACAACCTCTTTGGCCCGATCGGGGAGCGACCGATCACGGTGAACAACGAAGAGGTCATCAACTCCCTCAACATGATGCGGAAGTTCGTCCACGACGAGGACTTCGGCGGTCAGTTTGAGGGCTACGGCGGCGGCTTCACCCCGACCGAAATCCTCGGCTGGAAGGAGGAAGACGCTCGCGCGCCGTTCGTCAACGGCAACGCTGTCTTCCACCGTAACTGGCCCTACTCGCTGGCGCTTGGCGGCCGTAACCCGGAAGAAACCGAGGACCCGGCGCTCGGCGAGAACCTCGGCGCAATGCCGATTCCGTACGCGGTGCCCGAGAGCGAGGCAGCACAGCCCGGCACGGGTGGCTCCACAGCCGCGCTCGGTGGTTGGCACATGACCGTCAACCCCAACAGCGAGCAATTAGACGCCGTGACGCAGGTCATTCGTGCCGCAATGGAGCCGGACTTCCAGCTCACGCTGCTGTCTGTTCAGGGATGGCTGCCGCCGCGGCCTGAACTGTTCAACTCCAGCGAGGCCCAGAACGTGCCCGTCGTTGGCCGGTACATGGACACGCTGCAGGTCGCTGGTAACAACACGATGCCGCGCCCGGTGACGGCCGTTTGGAGCGACCAGTCCAGCAAAATCGCACAACAAGCGAACCGTGCAGTCGGGCAGGAAGCCTCCTCGGCTGACGCGATGGCGACACTCGAGTCCTCGCTCGAATCGACAGAACAGACCTGAAGGCACAGGCAAGCGTTACAAAACCACCCCTGTGATTATTTACCATGACACATTCAAACGACGGACGGAGGTAACCGAATGAGTACAGAAACCGGCCGTGAATCCAGACGCTCGGGGGCACTCGTCAGCGTGATGCGGTGGATGGAGAACCTCAGCGACACGCAGTACGCGTATCTGCTGTTGGTGCCCGTGTTCGTCCTTCTGGGCATCGTCGCGCTGTACCCGCTGTTGCGCACCTTCGAGCTGTCGCTGTTCGCGCTCTCGGCGGACTTTTCAAGCACTACCTTCGTCGGCGCTGGGAACTACGTCGAACTGTTCACTGGCGAAAAGAACCGGTACCTGCCGGGCGGAACGACATTCCTTCCCGAAGGAGTCGGCACGAGTGCATTGCTGAACAGCGCGCTGGTCGTCACGATAATCTTCGCCGTCGTGAG
This sequence comes from Haloarcula sp. JP-Z28, assembly GCF_011440255.1. NCBI lineage: Archaea > Methanobacteriati > Methanobacteriota > Halobacteria > Halobacteriales > Haloarculaceae > Haloarcula > Haloarcula sp. JP-Z28. The sequence goes on from NZ_JAAOHT010000002.1 coordinate 48,243, forward strand.
TGTACTGTTCGAGACGCTCATCGGCCTCGGACAGGCACTCATCCTTGACCAGGACTTCTATGGGCGGCGGTGGATTCGCGCGGCCATCATCATTCCGTGGGCTGTCCCAATCGTTATTCAGGGGATGATATTCTTCCTGATGTTCAATTCGAACGTCGGGTTCCTGACGCCACCGCTTGCTGACCTTGGATTGCTCGCGCCGACGAACACGCTCAACGACACGGCAAGTGCGACGTTTATCATCATCGTCGCCGATATCTGGAAGACGTCGGCGTTCATGGCCCTGCTCATTCTGGCAGGGCTGCAAAGCATCGACCGGGGCCTGTACGACGTGGCGAAGGTCGCCGGCGCGACGAAATGGCAGCAGTTCAAGCTCATCACGTTCCCGCTCATCCTGCCGACCATCGGCGTTGCCGTGCTGTTCCGGTCGGTGCAGGCGATGCGTGTGTACGGCATCATCGATACGGTGTCGAGCTGTACCGTCGTGCCGTCGCTGTCATGCATGGTCGTCGCGACGTTCACCACCCGCGAGGGGACGTCCGCGGCCATCGCGTTCGTGACGGCCGCGATTATCGGCATCGTCGTGATGGGACTCATCGTCTGGCAAGGGGAGGACGCGATCTAACATGGCTACGTCAACCGACACTCAGGAGCAGTCGAGCGACGGACCGCTACAGCGCTGGACCCAGAGCGCCATTCAGGACCCAGAAAAAGTGTACCGGGCGCTGTTCTACGTGGCCATGATTTTCTTCCTGGTGACGACGCTGTTCCCCTTCTACTGGCTCATCGTGCTGGCGGTGACTCCCGAAGGAAACCTGCTCTCGGGCAGTTTCCTCCCGACGGTGAACCTCTTTGGCGTCAGCGGGACGTTCCCGCTGCCAGTTCCGAAGGGCTTCAACCCGGGTGCGTTCGTCACCGTCTTCGAACAGGTGCCGTTCCACCTGTACATGTTGAACAGCTTCGCGCTGGCGGTCACGACGACGGTCATCGTGCTGTTCGTCGCCAGCCTCGCCGGCTACGTGTTCGGCCGCCTTCGGTTCCCCGGCCGCGCACTGCTGATGCTCGGTATCCTGGCGATCAGCTACTTCCCGCCGGCCGCGTTCGTCATCCCGCTGTTTCAGGCGTTTGCCGGTAACGCGCCGATTACGGTTCCGTTCACGTCCATTCCGCTGTTTACCCCACCACGGCTGCTGAACACGCCAGGGTCGATGGTGCTGCCGTTCAGCGCGCTGTTCATGCCGCTGTCGATCTTCATCCTGACGACGTTCTACGGCCAGATTCCCGACGGGCTGGAGGACGCCGCGCGGGTCGAAGGAACGACACGACTGGGCGCGCTGTTCCGGGTCATCATGCCGCTGTCCGCGCCGGGCGTGGCGACCGCGGCCGTGCTGACATTCATCGCCGTCTACAACGAGTACTTCTTCAGCTCGATCATGGCAACCTCGCCGGAGGCGGCGAAATGGTCGCCGATCGTCGGCGGGATTCTCAGCTACCAGACCCAGTACACGACCCAGTTCAACCTCATGGCGGCCGCGAGCATCGTCGGGGTCCTCCCCGTTGTCATCCTCGTGATCGTCGCACAGGAACGAATCGTCAGCGGACTGACCTCAGGCGCACTCAAGGAGTAACACAATGGCACGAGTACAACTCGAACACGTAACGAAACGCTACGACGACCAGGGTGACGTTGTCACCGCGGTCGACGACATGAACCTCGACATCGACCACGGCGAGTTCATCTGTTTCGTCGGCCCATCCGGCTGTGGAAAGTCGACGACGATGGAGACCATCGCCGGGCTCACCATCCCGACCGAGGGTGAAATATACATCGGCGACCGCGAGGTGACGAACCTCCCGCCGAAGGACCGCGGCATCGCGATGGTGTTCCAGAACATCGCGCTGTTCCCGCACATGGACGTGTACGACAACATATCCTTCGGGCTGCGGCTGCGGGACTATCCACAGGACGAGATTGACCGACGGGTCGAGCGAGCCGCGGACATCGTCCAGCTAGAGGGGATGCTCAACCGGATGCCCGAGGAGATGTCCGGTGGACAGCGTCAGCGCGTTGCCATCGCCCGCGCTATCGTGCGCGAGCCCGACGTGTTCCTGATGGACGAGCCGCTGGCGAATCTTGACGCGAAGCTCAAGGTCCACATGCGAACAGAGCTCCAGCGCCTGCACAAGGAACTGGACACGACTATCATCTACGTGACCCACGACCAGGAGGAGGCGATGACGCTGTCCGACCGCATCGCCGTCCTCGATTCGGGCCAGCTCCAGCAGATCGACCCGCCGCTGACCTGCTACAACGAGCCGGATAACCTCTTCGTCGCCGGGTTCATCGGCTCGCCGTCGATGAACTTCGTCGAAGGGACAGTCACTGAGACCACACTGGAGACGCCGAACTTCTCGCTCGAGTTCAATCCGTCGTCTATCGAAGGTGTTGGAGTCGGTGACAATGTGACGCTTGGCATCCGCCCGGAGGACATCTATCCGGGCGACCTCCAGTCGGAGGTTCCCGATCCCTCGGGAATGATTACGGCGACGACAGACATTCTCGAACCCATGGGCGACGAAATATTCGCCTACCTGCTGCTGGGCGACGGCGAAACGTCGATGTCTCAGGAACTGGCGACGAACGACCAGTTGCTGATGAGTATCGACCCCGACTCGGACCTTGAAGAGGACGAAGAGCTGGGGGTCGTCATCGATCGACGGAACGTTCACCTGTTTGACTCGGCTACCGGAGAGGCGATTGTCCACGACCTCATTCCGTACGAGGCCGAAGGTACTGCATCCAGTAGTGAAGTAGAGTCAGACGACTGATATGAGTAGCCACCTCGCGATGCTGTATTGGAGCGGGATGCTCGTGCTGTTTTTCTTCTGGGCGTACGGTATCGTGTCGTTCGTCCTCGATCTGAAGAACAAAATCGTCCCCGGAATCATTCAGTATCGGCGCGGCCGACGCCGCGAGAAGGCGAAACAGGAACAGGAAGAGGAACGTGAAGAGCGTGAACAGCAGTTGTATTAATCCAATTTTGTGACACCTTTTACCAATGACTGAGACCGTTCGGATAGGCATCATCGGACTGGGGAACATCGCGGACATTCACTGTCGGAACCTCCGACAACTCGACCAGCCGGTCTCGATAGCGGCGGGCGTCGACGTCGATGCCGATGCGCGCCGCCGGTTCGCCGAAACGTACGACGCGGCAGTGTACGAGGAAGCCGCGGCGATGTTTGAGACGGTGGATGCCGTGCTGGTGACGACGCCGAACAGATACCACGAGCAGTACGTCGTGGCGGCGCTTGAGGCGGGGCTTGACGTGCTTGTCGAGAAGCCGCTGGCACACACGCTCGAAAGCGCCGAACGGATCGCTGCGGCCGCTGAAGTGGCCGACGGGTTCTGCATGGTCGGCTTCCACAACCGCTTTGCCGACCCGGTCGAGACGCTTGTGGGCTACCGAAACGCGGGCGACATCGGTGCGGTGTCACATATCGAAGCGAACTACATCAGGCGTCGTGGCGTTCCCGGCCGCGGGTCGTGGTTCACGCGCAACGACGTGGCGGGTGGCGGGTCGCTCATCGATATTGGTGCCCATGCTATCGACCTGGCGCTGCACGTCGCCGGCCATCCGGACGTCGTCGAGGTGTCGGGTGACACCCGCGCTCAGTTCGGCATCGACGAGGAGTACGCCTACGTCGAGATGTGGGGCGAGGATCAGGACGCAGCCGAGTTCAGCGTCGACGATTCCGCCAGCGCGTTCATCCGCTGTGGCGACGGCACAACGATATCTCTGGAGGTTGCGTGGGCGACGAACCGACCGGACAGTCAGGAGTACTACGTTCGCGGGACGGACGCAGGCGCGAAGCTCGACCTCGCAGACCAGTCGCTGACACTGTTCGAAACGGCCGATACTGGCCGGATGCACCACCGAACGACCGACATCGAGACACAGCGGTCTGACCCACAGCGAAAGGAGCAGGCACGGTTCGTCTCGGCAGTCCGCGACGGGACGCCACCATCGATGAACACCGTCGAGCAGGCGCTACGGGTCCAGCGCGTGATGGACGGAATCTACCGCTCCGGCGAAACTGGTGCGGCCGTCAGCATCGGTAGGACAGAGACCTGAAGAAAGACTTAATCCCCAGTGTTCTCACTCTCTGCCTGGCATGAAAGTGATTGGTGTTACGCGGGACGACGACGGTCCACAGCTCTTAGAGCGGGAGCGACCGTCGCCTGACCCGGGCGAGGCACTCGTCCGCACACTCCGCGTTGGTGTTGACGGCACAGACCACGAAGTCCTGAACGGGTCCCACGGTGGGTTCCCCGACGGGGCAGACCACATGATTCTCGGACACGAGGCGGTCGGCGTCGTCGAAGAGCCCAATGGCACGGGGCTCGAGGCGGGGCAGGTCGTCGTCCCGACCGTCCGACGGAAACCGAACGGTGAAACGAACGAGTACTTCCGCCGGGGTGAGCCAGATATGGCACCGGACGGCGAGTACACGGAACGGGGCATCGTCGGCGACCACGGCTTCATGGCCGAGTACTTCACGTCGCCGGCGGATTTCCTCGTCCCGGTCCCCAAATCGGTCGCAGAGTACGGCTTCCTCGTTGAGCCGCTCTCTATCACCGAGAAGGCCAACGAGCACGCGTATGCGACGCGGGAACCGTTCGACTGGCGACCGGACTCCGCCTGCGTGCTGGGCAACGGGTCGCTCGGACTGTTGACGCTGTGGATGCTCGACCAGGAGTACGACCGGACGTACTGTGTCGGTCGGCGGGACCGCCCTGACCCGACGGTCGACATCATCGACGAGATCGGCAGCACGTACGTCGATTCCCGCGAGACGCCGGTGGACGAACTTCCGGATGCCTACGAGGCGATGGACTACATCTACGAGGCGACCGGGTTCGCCCCCCACGCGTTCCAGACGGTCAAGGCGCTCGACCAGAACGGGGTCGGCGTGTTGCTCGGCATCCCGGAGCCGTGGGAGTTCGAAGTCGATGGCGGCTCGCTACACAACGAGATCGTCTTGCACAACAAATGTCTCATCGGCACGGTCAACTCACACGTCTCGCACTTCGAGGACGCCGTCGAGACCTTACAGGAACTTCCGGCGTGGCTGCTCGATGATTTAGTCACGACGGTTACCGACCCGGAACACGTCGAGGCTGCCTTCGAGGATGGGGACGATCAAATAAAAGCAGTCGTCGAGTTCGATTCGCTGTAAGTCCTCGGGTACAACCGCGCCCGAGCTTTTTCGCCGCAGTATGGCCTAGATATACCCCATCCAGAAGGGGATACATCGGGAATATGTAAGATAATAGATGTAAGATGGTGAGGTATTTACTCGCATACGATTAATTTGTTTCACCATTCAGACCCGAAAATTCGGGAGATATAGATGATTTATCGGGATTGATTCGAATGTCAAATGCTGACTTTCGCTATACAGAAGTATTAAGTGCGAATCTTCAATAAGGAATTATGAGGTATTGGTGCAACCATGACTGACGACAATTCAAATAAACGGTTGACGCGGCGTAACGCTCTTCGGATTGCTGGTGCAGCAGGTGCGGCCTCGCTGGCTGGCTGCGGTGGGAGTGACGGCGGCGACGGCAGCAGCGGCGACGGCAGCAGTGGTGACGGCGGTGACAGTACCAGTGGCGACGGCAGCAGCGGTGACAGCAGTACTGACAGCGGGACACAGTACAGCACACTTGAGGTCGCCCACTGGTGGGGTGAAGGCGACGGACTGGAAGCGATTCAGTCCGTCATGGACGCCTTCAAGGAGCAACACCCGGACGTTCCGTTCGACGAGAACCTCATCGCCGGCGGTGCCGGTGACAACCTGCAGGCGAACATCCGGACACGAGTGCAAAACGGCAACCACCCGAGTACGTGGCAAGCCTGGCCCGGAAACAATCTGATGCCTTTCACCGATGCAAACCTGCTGAAGGACATCGGCGACTCCGTGTGGTCGGAGAACAGCATGGAGGACGCGTACCTTCAGGGTGTCAAAGACGCGGCTCAGCCCGCCGGAAACTACGTGACGGTTCCGCTCAACATCCACCGGATCAACAACCTCTTCTACAACGTTGAGGTCGTCGAGGACGCCGGGGTCGACCCGACATCCCTCGAAACGCCGTCTGACCTCGTCGACGCAATGGCGACGGTCGACGAGGCTGGCTACACCGGAATGGCACACCAGACCGGGTCACCGTGGTCGAGCTTCCAGATGTTCGCGACGGTCCTCCTCGGCGAAACGGACGCCGAGACCTACAGCGCCATCTTCCAGAACGGCGAAGTCGACGCCAACAGCGACGCGCTGGAGTCGGCAGTCGAGACCACGCAGTCCTATCTCGACTACATCCCGAGCGACGCCGGGTCGATTTCCTGGACCGAGGCCAACAACCAGGTCATCAACGGCGAAGCGGCGTTCCTCCACCAGGGTGACTGGGCGGCCGGAACGTACATCACGAACGACCTCACGTACGGCGAGGAGTGGGACCACGTGACATTCCCGGGTACCGACGGCAACTACGCACTCAACATGGACTCGTTCCCGTATCCGGTCAACAACCCGTCCCCGGAAGCGGCCACGCTGTGGTGCCAGTTCGTCGGGACGTCAGAGGCACAGGAGATCTTCAACCCGAAGAAGGGGTCGATTCCGCCGCGGACTGACGTGGACACCGACCCGTTCAACGACTTCTCCAAAGACCAGATAGAGGACTTCCAGAACAGCGATGCCCAGCCGCCGTCTGTGGCACACGGCCTGGCCGCACCGCCGGCAGTCAAGTCCTCGCTTGAATCCGCTATCTCGTCGCTGAACTCCGGTGCTGCGCCCGCGGACGTCGTCTCACAGATCTCCAACGCCTACTAATAGCGCATCGCAGCGCGCAGTTTTTTCGCTGTAGCAACTCGAACAATCGGGGTCCGCAGGTGGCCGCTGTGACGGAACAGTGAACAGTAGCGGATAGGCGCGCGACTGGGCCTGAAATTGTCTGCTGAGGAGAGTGCCGAAGTTCTTAGTACTCGACTCGCAAACGCCACACTATGTCTAGTGACGACTTGGAAGCATCGCTCGAACAGGTAATTGCGCGGTTCAATCTCGGCGAATACGAGATTTCAGCCTACCTGGCCGTGCTGCAACACGGCGAGCTGACAGCGTCGGAGATATCGGAGAACACGGACATTCCACAGCCGCGGGTGTACGATACGGTTCGAAGCCTCAGCGATGTTGGGCTGGTCGAACTCAAGGAGTCCCGACCGATGAAGGTCCTGGCTATCGACCCGCGGGAAGCGTTCGAGGGCATACAGGACTCGCTTGATGACCTCGTTGACGACCTGTCCTCGCGCTACACGGCGCCCGCCCGAGAGCCCGAAGCTGTTTCGCTCGTCAAATCCCGGCCGACGATACTCCGGTACCTCGAAGACATAATCGAAACGGCCGAGTACGAACTGACGCTGTCGCTGACCCCGGCCCTGTTAGAGCGGTTCGAAGACAGACTGGCAAGCCGGAGGCAGTCCGGCATCGCTATCGAGATCCTCATTTCACCGGGCGTCGACGCTCCCGACCCGGCGCGGTTCGATTACGAATCCATCGCGACCACGGTGAAGGCTCGTCGCGGTATCACGACACCGGTCGTCGCTGTCGCCGATGGAAACTACTCGATGTATGCCACCCGCGAGAGCGTCCGCGGTGACACGGACCGGTACGGCGTCATCTTCAATCGGTCGGAACTCGGATTTCTGGTGTCCGGGTTTCTTAACACGGTGCTGTGGACGACTGCCGAAACGATTGCCAGTGACGGCGAAGCGCTGCCGTTCCCGCGCCGCTACGGGACGATACGGCGCTGTATCTCTGATTTGATGACACTAGATGGGGAGTTCTACGCGACTATCGAGGGCCGGGACGTAGAGACGGGCGACCACCGGGTCATCGAGGGCAAAGTGGATCAGGCGTCGTTCAGTTCGAACCGCGAGGTCGCGACGCTGGTCGTTGAAACGGCCGATGGGCCGGTCGAGGTCGGTGGACAGGTCGCTGCGTTCGAGGATATCGAGGCGTACGAGATCCGAATCGGGACGGACGAACCGCCAGAGAACTGATCCTGTCCTGTCGGCTGTCGCTGTTTCTCACGATGGCTGCCCGAGTATAGACAGTCGATACGGGAACAATGGACAGCAGTCCATACTAAACGGACGCGGCTGGACGAGTCGACCGCTGAGACAATGAGCACCGTGGGTGGGCAACCCACGGCGATTGCATGACCCTTCGGGCTGGCGAAGTATGTCAGAGGCACGACATCGCCGGGCCCGAACGTGGCAATTCCACGAGACCAGCGTGCTCCATTGCGTTCAGCGGGGACGTGGTCTTGCGTGGACAGCAACAGTGTCTGCGTCGTGAGCGGTAAAAAAGATGGACACATTGGCTGCAATAATATCCAGTGCCCGGGAGAATAGTGTCCCATCTGAAGAACATTCCATTACAAATGGAAACTGATATGTACGAAAAATATGAGCTATAGTATATGGGGACAGTATGGGCGTAGAATCGCTTATTCAGTACGTCCGAACGTCGTCCGTCCGGACGGACATCATCGGTTCGCTGTGTCCCAGAGCCAAGGCCACCAACGAACTGCTGTCAGCAGTCACTGCCAGCGAGTCAGCGATCTACGATGCGCTTTCGAACCTCGAAGGCCGCGGTCTGGTCACCTCGATGGATGACGGGTGGCAACTGACCGGCACTGGCCGTCTGGTCGCCGATACGATCCACCGCCAGCACCGTCTTGAGGAACTTTTCGCCGTGGCTCCCCAGTACTGGGAGTCCCACGATACGTCAGTGCTGCCACAGCCGTTCCGGTGTCGCCTGCCTGAAGTTGACGAATACACGGTCGTCCGCGGCACACAGACTGATATCAACCGTCCCGTCCGCGAAGTCGTCACCCGCGTTGAGAGTGTCTCTAGTTGCGATGTTGTCTCGCCGGTCTACCACCCTGAGTACGAGGCTGCGATGCCAGACAACGCCGATTCGAGGCTTGTGGTGAGCTGTGCTGTCATCGACGAAATCCTCGGCAAGGAGTCCGTCTCACTGGATACGAATCGGTACGAGGAGACGACCGTTCGTGTCACGCCGGTCCCGTACGCACTCGCCGTCGCCGACGACTGGATGATTCTGACGCTTCCAGAACTCGACGGAGCCTGGCCGTCAGCGAAGATAGTCTCGGAAGCGGATAGCGCGATTTTATGGGCAAGAGACCTCTTTGCGCATCTCTGGGAGGATGCAACCCCGATAGAGACGTATCTCGCCGACCGCTGATTTTGGCAAACCTAAACATTCAAGAACCGTGGGTTCTGACGGATGAGCAATGGCTATTCAGGGTTCGCGGACCGAGGGACTGGGCGGCTACACGTTCGACGACCTCGCGGTCGTCATGGGGACGTACAACGAAGAAGAAGCGATCGGCACCGTTCTTGATGATATCGCGACAGTGACCGACGGCCGCGCGGAAGTCATCTGTGTTGACGGGTCCAGCGACCGGACACCGGAGATCGCCCGCGACCACGGTGCGACAGTCATCGAACAGGAACCACAGGGGTACGGCGTGGCGGTCCGTGAAGCCGTGTTGACACCGGATCGGCCGGTCGTCGTTACGACGGACTGTGACGACACGTATCCGATGGAACGCCTGCCCGACTTCCTCGCGAAAATAAACGACGGGGCCGACGTCGTTAGCGGCGACCGGCTGTACTACGGGGCCGAACAGATGCCAGCGATGAACAAGCTGGGGAACGAGCTGTTTGCCCTGCTCGCAAGCGTGCTCATGGGCAAGCGCGTCCACGACACGACCACCGGAATGCGCGCCTACCGCCGTGAGGTCCTCCAGAAAATCGTCTGGACCGAAAACACCGGACTCTCGGCCGAACTCCTCATGCGGCCGCTGATGCGCGGGTACGACGTGCGTGAGCGTCCTATCGAGTACGACGAGCGGAAAGGCGAGACGAAACTCGACCCGTTCTCCGGCGGGGCCGCCATCGCAAAGTCTATCGTTCGGGTCGCGCTCGAAGAACGGTTCCGCTAACGGACCGAGCAATCGCCGCCGGGACCCGGCTTACCGGTCGTTCGGTGGCTGCTGATAACTACTCGTTCCGCCGGGGTAGCCCTGCGGATTCTCGATACCGACAAGCTCGCCGCCCGTCGGCGAACTGTACAGCGCAAACAGGAGGTCGTTGACGAGGTAGTATCGCACGCGGTGTCGCGGGTCGCCATGTGGGTCCGGGTCGGAAGCGTTGACACCCATTCCTCGCAGCGTTTCTTCCTGCGTCTCTGTGTCTAACGCAGTGAAGACGGTGTCCTCCCACTCTCTGGTGTAGGCGTCCAGATCTGCAACAGCGGTCGCCATGTCCGCCGCCCGCTCGGGGTCTGCCTCGACCCGTCCGGCGACGTAGCTGTCGACGAACTCCTGTACGCCTGCCACCTCGCTCGGATAGACAATAGCGGCGACGGCGCGGTACGTCTCGCGCTCGTGCTCGCCGAACTCCGATTCGGACGCATCAGCGTCGTCCTCGGCTGACTCGACAGTATCGTCGTCTTCGGACTCGTTCCAGGCGAGCGCCGCCGCGCCACCGGTGACGGTGACACCCGCCGCGCCGAGCGCTTTCAGTGCGTCACGTCTGGTGAGTTCGTAGTCAGTCATCGATTAGTTTCACGTATTTTCCGCCGTCGTGGTTGCGTTCATGCCGATTCCATCGCGGTGCGCGCCCGGGACGTAAGCTGCTTCGCCGTCACAGCGGCGCTGATCCTTACAGACTTCGAGCCGCGGCGTCAGCGTCCGGACGCCGCCGTCCGTCTGTGCAACTGGGAGTTCCGCCCGGTATTCGAACCCTGCGCCAGTGCCGTAGTCAACGAACATGATGAGCGTGACCGACCCATCTTCCGGCGTCGGCACGCCGACCTGCTCGTCGATGCCGTCGCCGGTGAGCTGTGTCCGATTCTGGTCGGTCGAGAGCTGCAAATCGAGCCTGTCAGCTCCAGTAACCGTCGCATAGTCGTTCTCACCCTCGCTTGTGAGCCGCATCGAAACCAGCGCGGCCTGCTCCGGAACTGCCGCCGATACATCTGTCCGAACCGTCTCGCCCTCCGCCACAGACACCGGCTGGAGTCGCGGTTCGACGGGCAGCCCCAGATACGGGACCCACTCGCCGCGGAACACGTAGCGGTAGTAGGTCCGGTCCGGGTAGGCGTCGATCACCTCGAACTGTCTGTGTTGCATCGCGTAGACTGTGTCGCCGTTGAAGCCCGGGTCGTTGCGGACTGACTGGAACGGATGATTGAGCCAGTCACCGTACGGCGTTGGGAGTAAGACGAGACTGTTGTCGAGGTCCCGCTCCTCGAACGGCTCGTAGGCCTGTTCGAACTGCTGGGTCACCTCGTAGTTGTCCGAAACCGGCTCGGCCGCCGTTGTGACGGCCGCGCCGCCGCCCAGCGCCGCGCCACAGAGCGCTACCGTGAGTAGGACCGGGCGGACCCGGTCCGCGCTGACCCGCTCTGTGACCAGCCGCCGCGTCCACTGGGCAACGGTCACGACGCCGACAGCACCGAACGCAGTTAGCGGAACAAGCATATCGACGTGGTAGAACGGCCCCAGAAAGGTGACCAGCCCGTCGGTCGGGTCCGAGAGATCGCCGAGCATATTCACCGTGCCCCAGAAGTAGCCATTGCCGAGCGGAACCGTCAGGAGGACGCCGGCCAGCGCAGCCTGTCGACCGTCTATCCCGCGGCGCACGACGGCCCCGAGGCCGATAGCTGCTGCCACCGTCCCAAGCGGCCCGGCGACAACCCACTGGGTGACGAGTTTCCAGAGGAGTTCGGTGTTCGCATCCAGCGACATCGCCGGCGTGAACTCCCGAGAGTAGCCCAGAATCTCACGGTAGCCAAAGCCCGGCCCGTCCTGCGGGGCGAACACCTCGTAGGGGAACAGCATGGCGGAGCCGGTGACGACGTGGTTGTATGCAAGCGTCGCGGCGACACCGGTGAGCCCGCCGACAGCGGTCAGCGATAGGCGCGTGAACCGCGCTGGGTCCCGCGTCCGGAGCGCCCACAGCGCGTGGATAATGAACGGCGTCGCAAACAGCACGGCGGTGTATGGTCGCGCAAAGAAAGCGAGGCCAATCGAGAGGCCGGCACAGGCCGCTGTCTTTCGGCTTCCGGTCCGGTCGGCGTGGAGGTACGCCGCGGCGAAGCCGAGGTTCCAGAGCGTCGTCGGCACGTACGAGAGGAACACCGAGGCGTCGATCAGAAAGAGCGGCGACCCGAGCATGAGGACACTCGCCACCACGCCGGTTCGAGCGTCGAAAGCCTCGCGGACGGTGTGATACGTCATCGCCAGCGCGCCGGTCGAAATCAGGCCGAGCGCAACGCGGTACCCGCCTAACAGTTTCCCGACGGCGAACATCGCCGCCGGAACCGGCGCGTACTTCGGATACAGCCGCTCGCCGTCGGCCACGAAGAACCACGGTCGGAACGACTCCTCGACCGGCGGGTAAATGAACAGTTGTCCCTCCAGCAACATCGCGGCCTGCTGGAGGTAGACGCCCTCGTCGTGGTTGGTTGTGTGATGTGGAAAAACGACGTGAGCGAGCGCGAAGACGACGACCCCGCCGAGCAGTGCCACCAGCCCCGCCTGTACCCCCGGCTGGCGCAGTCGCTTCATTCCGTTGGATACCAGGCCAGGTCGTGGTCGGCGACCAAGTCAACCTCGACGGGCTGGCCCGGTTCGAACGTCTCGACGTGGTTGTGCATGCAGTGGACGACGTCACCGCTGTGGAGTTCGACCCGGTAGACGAACGAGGGGCCGTTGTACTGACGGTGGACGACGTAGCCGTCGGCTTTGGACTCGTTTGTCGGCATCGCCTGCAGGTCGTCGGGCCGGACAAGCACGTCCACCATCGCGCCGTTGTACGCCGCGACAGGCCCGTTCAGCAACTCCACGTCGAACGAGCCCAGTCCGGTCTCGATGACGTCGTTGGTCACCCGGGCCGAGAGGAAACTCGCCTGGCCAAGGAAGCTCGCGACGAAGCGGCTTTCGGGGTTTTCAAACACTTCAGCGGGGTCGCCGATCTGGGCGATGGTCCCGTCATTCATGATAGCCACGCGGTCGCTTATCGACAGTGCCTCCTCCTGGTCGTGAGTCACGGAGATGGCGGTGACGCCGGCTCGCTTGAGGATTTTGCGAACCTCCTCGCGCATCTCGACACGCAGGCGCACGTCCAGATTCGAGAACGGCTCGTCGAGCAGGAGCACATCCGGCTCCGGAGCCAGCGAACGGGCGAGCGCGACACGTTGTTGCTGGCCGCCGGAAAGCTGGCTCGGCATCTTGTCGTGATGGGCCGAGAGGTCGACCAGTTCAAGCAGTTCGTCGACCCGTTCCGCGACGGCGTCTTCTTCCATCTCGGTCAGGCCGAAAGCGATGTTCTCGGCGACGGTGAGATGCGGGAACAGGGCGTAGTCCTGAAAGACGATGCCCACGTTTCGCTCCTCTGGCTTGCGGAACGAGGAGCCGTCGGCAATGACTTCGTCGGCGATCGATATCTGTCCGTCAGAGGGGCGTTCCAGCCCAGCAATCATCCGGAGCGTCGTCGTCTTCCCGCAGCCGGACGGTCCCAGCAGTGTCAGTAGTTCGCCGTCTTTCACGTCGAGCGAGAGGTTCTCGACGGCGACTTCGTGACCGTAGTCTTTGGAGACATCGTCCAGTTCCAGCACGGTCCGGTTCGGGTTTGCCACCGCTGCGTCCACGTCGTCGAAGTCCGATGTTTGCTGTGTGCGTGTTTGTCGAGACATTAGCTTGTGTCCTCCCGTCGAAGAATGACCAGCATGGAGAGTCCGGAAAGGCCAACGAGCACGAGGGCCGGAACCGCCGCCTGTCCGTAGTAGCCGGCACCCTGGACGAGCCAGATGTATGTGACGAAGGTTTCGAAGCCCGTCGGGCGTAACATCAGCGTTGCCGGCAATTCCTTCATGGTCGTCAGGAACACCAGCGCGGCCCCGGCGGCGATACCCGGGGCAACGAGGGGCAAGACGACCTTCCGAAACGCCGAAAGCGGGTGATAGCCAAGCGACCGCGCCGCCTCGATGTAACCCGGGTCGACCTGAAGAATCGAGGATTCGGTCGTCCCGACGGCCTGCGGGAGGAACCGAATCACGTAGGCAAACACCAGCAGGATGACGCTCTGGTACAGGAAGGGGACGTACCGGAGGCCAAGGTACACCAGTGCCAGCCCGAGGACGACACCGGGGACGGCGTAGCCGACATACGTAGCTCGCTCGGGAAGCGACGAGACACCCGACGTGCCGCGCGCGGAGAGATATGCTATCGGGAGCGCTGCCACGACACAAATAGCGGCTGCAGCGGCCGCGAGACCGACCGAGTTCCAGGCGTAGGCCGCCTCGAACGCAAAGCCACCGGCACTGTAGCCCGTGCCGGAGCGCAGGAGCCACTGCAGGAGGATGCCGATGGGCAACACCAGACACAGTGTCGCGATGGCACCGCAAAACAGCAGTGCCGGGACCTTCCAGTAGCCGAGCCTGATGAGCCCGGGCCGGCGCGAGCCGCTGCTGACGTAGGCACCGTCCCGCCCGGCGCTGAGGCGGGACTCGACGGCAAGGATACCGAGCGCCATCACGAGCAACAGCATCGAGAGCACGGAGGCATAGTCAAGCCGGCGAGCGCCGAACTCGTTGTAGATCATCCGGGTGAACACGTCGTACTGCATAATCGCCGGTGTCCCGAAGTCGGAAAGGGCATACAGCGCCACCAGCAGCGCGCCAGCGGCGATACCGGGTGCGATCTGTGGCAGCGTGACGCGGCGGAACGCCTCCCAGCGCGTGTGGTTCAGTGTCCGGGCGGCCTCGACGACGGTCCCGTCGAACGACAGGAGCGACGCGCGCGTGGTCAAGAACACGTACGGGTATGTAAACAGCGTCAGCACCAGTATCGCGCCGTGCAGGCCGTAGATAGTCGGAATTTGCTCAATTCCGAGCGGCGAGAGCAGGTCCGCGAGGACGCCACGGGGGCCAAACGCCGAAACGAACGCGAAGGCCCCGATATAACTCGGGACGACCAGCGGCAGTGCGGACGTAATCGTCCAGAATCGCTTGAACGGCAGGTCCGTCTGGGCGGTGAGAATCGCCAGCGGGACGCCGATAAGAATCGATGCGACAGTGACGCCAGTCACCAGCGCCAGCGTGTTCAGCGTCACCGAGACGGTCGTATCGCTCGTCAACAGTTCGACCGCACGCGCGAACTCGATTTCGCCCGCCCGGAGAAACACCCACACTAGCGGCGCCAGTAACAGCAGCGAAATCGCGAGTGAGACCACTGCGAGCAGCGTGTGCGGCGACGAGTCTCGTTCCGATGTCGTCGCCTGCTCCCGAAGCCGCTCGTACCGGTCTTTTGTGCCCATATTAGAGGACGCCAGCGTCCCGCAATAAGTCAACGGTTCCGGCCACGTCGGCCAGTTCGGTCAGGTTGATTTCTGGCGGGTTCAGTTCGTCGATGCGTGGGAGGTCGCCGACCGGTGCGACACCCGGAATCATCGGATACGCGAACGTCCGGGTGGCGAAGAACTCCTGTGCCTCCGCCGAGAGGACGTGCCGGACGAAGTTCGACGCTAGGTCCGCGTTGTCGGTTCCATTGATAATTTCGAGGCCCGAAACGTTGACGAGTGCGCCAGCGTCGCCTTCGGTGAACGCGAGGCCGATCGGCGAGTTTTCGCGGGCCGACTGGACCCGAAGCGTGTAGTAGTGGTTAGCGAAGCCGGCGGCCAGTTCCCCGTCAGCACAGGAATTGGAGACGCGGAACTCGTCGTCATAGGTGGTGATGCCGTGGTCCTGCATCGCCTGAAGCCACGACATCGTCTCGTCGTCGCCGCGAATGAGTCGCATTGCGGTGACGAACGACTGGAACGCGCCGTAGCTCGGTGCCCAGCCCATGCTGTTTTCGAGGGCAGCCGCCTCGGGGAACTCCTGAACCGTCGACGGGATATCGGATTCGGATATCTGGTTCGTGTTGTACGGGATCGCCCGAGCGCGACCAGCGATGCCCACCCAGCGCCCCTCGCTGTCTTGGTACGCGTCGGGGACCGTCGAAAGCGCCTCGTCGGGGAGGCTCGCGGTCGCGTCGGCGTTTGCAACAGCACCGAGCGAGCCGGCGTCGATGGACATGAACACGTCAGCAGGACTTGCGCCGGCCTCGTTTTCCTCGATGATGGTGTTTGCGAGGTCGCTGGAGGCTTCGAGCCGGTGGTTCGCCGTGAAGTCCGGATAGCGCTGTTCGAGCAGATTGATGAGGTCGAGATAGAGTCCGCCCTCCCCGCCACCTAGATACAGCGTCAGTTCGCCGCTGAGGTCTGGCAGGTCTTCGATCGAGGTGCCACCGGGAGCCTCCCGCTGTGCGACCAGTGGGCCGGAGCCACGGAAGTCCGACAGGGAAATTTGCTGCCCAGTTGTGGTTCCGGCCTCGCCGTCACTTCCGCCGTCGCCACCGTCACCCCCACCGAGGATGCCGGAACAACCGGCAAGCGCTGTCGCGGCAGTTGCGCTGCCGAGAGCAAGGAAGCGGCGTCGAGACTGCGTCGCGTTACGTCCAGTCATATCGTTAGAATCACTCATTGTTTGATTTAGGGTTGCCTAAACAACTTAGGCCTTTCTAGTCGTCGGCGGTTGCGGGGACCTGTTCCGTCGCAGCGGCGTCCAGCTCGTCGAGACATTCCAGCCAGTCGAGCATGAATTCGCCGCAGTAGTTAAGGAAGGCACCGTTTTCCCAGTCGCTGAAATCGCCGTCGGCCATCGCTGTGGCGATCGCGTCGAACACTTCGGCGTAGGAGTCGGCGTCTGCACCGGCTTCGTCGACGATCTCCCAGACGTGCTCGTTGAGTTCGAGCCCGTGAACCTCGTTGGTCAGGTCCGAAAAGGTCGACCGGGGCGCTTTGTTGTGCTCACACAGCGGGTCGCCGTTGTAGATCTGTTTGCCCAGCACGTCACAGGCCCGCTTGAGGAACACGCCCGACCAGATGTCGTCGAAGCGGCCGACATCCCATTCGTTGTCGTCCATCGGGAGCTGGTAGAACGCCGGGATGACTTCGCGGCGGAATGCGAGGTTCATCGAGCAGACGGTGAGGTACTGCCCCTCGGCGGCGACGAAGTCACCGCCGAAGTCCGCCCCGCTGGTACGGGTCTGCGCCTGCCCCTGCAGGTCGCCATCCATCAGGATGCGAACCGCGTCAAGGTCGGGCACGTTCGTCCAGAGGCCCTGCGAGGCGACTACGTCGTTGACCTGCGTTGCTTCTGTTGCAACCGTCTCATCCATCGCGGCGTAAGGGTAGCCACGCGGGTAGAGGCCGTGCTCGTCCTCGTTCTGGTAGAGAACGTTGACCCACTGTTCATCGGAACTGACCGTCTCGATTTCGCCCTCGAAGGCCAGATTCGACATGTGGGTGCCGAAGAAGTCCGCGTCCTCGTGTGGTAGCGTGTCGTCGTCGATGAATACGCCGTACTCGTAGTCGTTGGCCCACATATAGAGGAGACCAAACGATGTCTGGGCGTGGCTCGCTTCGGGGATAAGGTGTGAATACTCGCTTGTGCCGTGGTTCTCAAACCACGCCTCGCGGGCGGTACCGTCGTAGACGGCACCGTCGACGCCCTCCTCGTCGAGCATCTGTTCCATCGCGTCGGTGTCACAGAAGTCCTCAGTGATGAGTACGACGAACAGTCGGTCCAGGTCGAACCCGTGGTCTCGGGCGTTCTGGAAGTAGGACCGCATACATTCATGATTTCGAATCGTCGGCACCATCACGCAGATGTCGGCTGTCATGTGCTGCCTCCACGTCTTTAGGCCATCCTAAAAAATATGGCGTTCTCACTTTGTTTCCCTCGTGAGTCTGTTATCCAGCCATCACTTCTCCTGTAACTGGTATATCATTATATTCCAAATCCGGCGTTTAATGTTGTATTAGGAGAACTATTATCTGGCTGTGCTTTGCCAGATTAGGTGATGAGCGTACGAAGCAACAGGGCTCCTATCAATCACAAATGAACCTGGACAATCAAACCTGTGTCGTCACTGGGTCCTCACGCGGTATCGGTCGCGGAATCGCCAAAGACCTCGGTGCTCACGGGGCCAACGTCGTCGTTAACTACCGGTCCTCGGAGGCGGAAGCCCGTGCCGTCGTTGAGGATATCCGCGAACGCGGTGGCACCGCTATCGCGGCGCAGGCCGACGTGGCGAAACTCGATGAGGTCCGGGCGATGCGTGAGAAGGTGGCCGACGAGTTCGGTCCCGCGGACGTGCTCGTCAACAATGCCGGCATCACCATCGACAAAAAGTTCGAGAACATGACCCGCGACGACTGGGAGACGGTGATCGATGTCAACCTCGGCGGCGTGTTCAACGGGACGAAGGCTTTCTATGATGATATTCGTGACGCCGACCACGGCCGACTCATAAACATCTCTAGCGTCGTCGGCCAGCAGGGCAACATCGGGCAGGCCAACTATGCGACGACGAAATCCGGGTTGTTCGGATTTACACGGACGCTTGCGCTCGAACTGGCACACACGGGCTCGACCGCGAACTGCGTCGCGCCGGGCTTTGTCAAGACCGATATGCTAGAGGAGGTGCCCGAACGCGTGCAGGAGAAGATTCTGCGGGAGATTCCGCTCGACCGGTTCGCACGCGTCGAAGACATCGCCGGCATCGTGAGGTTCGTCGCCAGCGAGGAATCGAGCTACATGACAGGACAGGTACTTGGTGTTAACGGCGGGATGGAGTGGTAGGATGAGTCAACAGGAAGAACCAGACGACGAGACTGGGGCGCCTGACGACGCGGTCGAAGAGTTGCGACAGAAACGGGCCGAAGCCGAACTCGGGGGCGGTGAAGCCCGTATCGAATCCCAGCACGAGAAGGGCAAGATGACCGCCCGCGAGCGTATCGATTTCCTCGTCGACGACGGCACGTTCAACGAGGTCGATCCGTTCGTCGAGCACCGGTCGACGAACTTCGGCATGGAGGAGAAGCGCTTCGCCGGCGACGCAGTTGTCACGGGCTACGGTGAGGTCGACGGCCGGAAGGTGTTCCTGTTCGCCCACGACTTCACCGTGCTCGGTGGCTCGGTCGGCGAAGTCGTCGCCGACAAGATCTGCAAGGTGATGGACCGCGCGATCGAAAACGGCGTCCCGGTCATCGGCCTCAACGATTCCGGCGGCGCACGCATTCAGGAAGGCGTTGACTCGCTGGTCGGCTTTGCCAAGATATTCGAGCGCAACACCAAGGCCAGCGGGCTCATCCCCCAGATATCCGCGATTATGGGGCCATGTGCGGGCGGGGCCACCTACAGTCCGGCGCTGACTGACTTCACCTTCATGGTGCAAGACACCAGCCACATGTTCATCACCGGGCCGGACGTCATCGAGACGGTGACCGGCGAACAGGTGTCGAAAGAGGAACTCGGCGGCGCGGGTTCGCACTCTACCAAATCCGGTGTTGCCCACTTCTCGTACCCGTCGGAGGAGGAGGCGCTCGAAAATATCCGGCGGCTCCTGTCGTATCTCCCGGCGAACAACATGGAGGACCCGCCGCGGGTCAAGCCCTGGGACGACCCCGACCGGGAAATTCCCGGCGTGACCGATATTGTCCCGTCAGCACCGCGCAAGCCCTACGACATGACGAAGGTCATCGACGCCATCGTGGACGAAGACTCCTTCTTTGAGGTCCACGGCAACTGGGCGCGCAACGTCGTCGTGGGCTTCTCGCGGATGGACGGCCAGTCGGTCGGCGTCGTCGCCAATCAGCCACGCGTGAGCGCGGGGACACTCGACATCGACGCGGCGGAGAAAGCGGCCCGGTTCGTCCGCTTCTGTGACTCGTTTAATATCCCCATCCTCACGCTCGTCGACGTGCCCGGATTCATGCCCGGCACGGACCAGGAGCACAACGGCATCATCCGGCGGGGCGCGAAGCTCATTTACGCCTACGCCGAGGCGACGGTCCCGCTGCTGTCGGTCGTCGTACGGAAGGCCTACGGCGGCGCGTACATCGTCATGTCCTCGAAGTTCCTGGGCAGCGACGTGAACTACGCCTGGCCCGGTTCGGAGATGGCAGTGCTCGGTCCGCGGGGAGCCGTCAACATTCTCTACCGGAACGAGATCGCGGACGCCGGCGACCCGGATGCCAAGCGTCAGGAACTGATGGACGAGTTCCGCGACGAGTTTGCCAATCCGTACGGGCCGGCGAAACGGGGCTACCTTGACGACGTTATCGAACCGAAAGAGACGCGCAAGCGCCTCATTCAGGACCTCGACCTCCTGCAGCGCAAGCGCGAGGACACACCGCCGAAAGACCACGGCAACATCCCACTGTAACATGGCGACTCACGATACACCACAGCCGGACACGGAGGCGGCGCTGCCCACTGCCAGCGCGGACCCGGACGACCTGTCGCTGTCGATACCGGCGGACGCATCACAGGCAGAAGCAGCGGCTATCACCGCTGCGATCAGCGCTCACCTGACCGACTGCCAGCGGGCTGCTGTGGCCACAGCACAGCGGCAGACGGTCGAATACGTGGACGAGTGGAGGCTCGCCGGACGGCTGGCGAGCGTGGGCAAACGCCGCCCTCCCAGCAACGTCAAGCGAGGCGATGAGTGGAAGGCAGCGGCGCGAGCGCGGTACTAAGAGTCCGTAAACTCCTGCAGTACTTCCAGATCGCGAGTGGTCCGCATGAACTCCGACAGCGACCGCTCGGCCCCACAGTCGTCACAGGCAAACTGTGTCTCCGGGGCCGGGAGGTCGGACACTTGCTCTTCCCAGGCGACTGAACACGCCGGACATTGGAGTTGAAGCCAAGCCTCCTGCATATTTCGTGTGTGGTTAGCACACACGGATATACTTTGTGTGGATTCTCACTGTCAGGGGCTGTGGTGCTGTTTGGTGATCCAGAGTGTTTTTGGCCTGCCTAAATATGAGAAGATTTAAATTGATTAGGCAAGCCTAAAAAGACATGAACCGACGAGAGTATATCGTTGCGGCCGGGGTCGGATTGGCAGGTACCGTCGCTGGCTGTTCGGGTCAGTCCGAGGCCGGGAGCGGTAGTGACGGTGGGGCCGATGAGTCGACGGCGTCCGGGACGACGGCTGCGGAGTCAACTCCGACGGCGACCACCGAAGCGACGGGTTCGAGCTACGCAGTCTCGATGGAGCCGGTCGGCGAGGTCACCTTCGAGTCCGTCCCGGAGGTCTGGGTCGCGAACAACGGGAGCTGGGCAGATATGGGGATTGCGCTTGGCCTCGATGCCCCGGAGGGGGTCTGGCTGCCGTCGCGGTATCACACTCAGTACTACGACGAAATCCCGGGCGTCAGCGTCGACGGGAACTCGATTCAGAAGCTGTGGGGCGACAGCGGTGTCGGCAAGGAGCAGTTCTACGAAATAGATGCCGACATCCACGTCATGGACCCGAACTTCCTGCAGAGCCGCGGGTCCTGGGAGCAGTCTGACATCGACGAAATCGAGTCCCAGGTCGGTCCCTTCTTCGGGAACAGCATCTTCTCGACCGGCTACGAGTGGCACGACTACACCTACTACACGCTGTACGAGGCATTCGAGAAACTCTCCCAGGCGTTCCAGCGGACCGACCGGTTCGAGGCGTTCCAGTCCCTCCACGAAGAGTTCCGGACGAGTCTGGACGACATTGTCCCGGACTCGGAGTCCGACCGGCCGGAGGTGGCCATCATGTGGGCCGGGAGCGACGAGCCGACAAGCTTCTCCCCGTACCTTATCGAGGACGGAACCAGTTTCAAACAGTGGCGGGACCTCGGGGTACGCGATGCCTTCGCGAAGACCGATGTCAGGGACTTCCACGCAGACCGCAGCAAGGTCGACTTCGAGACCCTGCTCGACATCGATCCGGAGTACCTGCTCCTGCGGGGGCAGGAGAACAAAACGCGCTCGGAGTTCGAGGACACGGTCGTCAGCTTCCTCAAATCGGACCAGAGCGGAAGCGAACTGACGGCGGTACAGAACGGGAACGTGTACCGCGGTGGGCCGCTGTACCAAGGACCGATAACGAATCTGGTCCTCACAGAACGGGCCGCGTCGCAGGTGTATGAGGTTGACCGGGAACTGTTCGACCGCCAGCGCGTCGCCGATATCGTCGCCGGAGACCTGTAAGGACCCATGGCCGGAGCAACCCGACTCACTACCGAGGCTGCGGGGGGGCTGGGAGGATGGAGAGACACGGCTCCGGTCGGGCGGCTCTGTGGCTGTGTCGCCATGGCTGGCATTGAGCACGCAGTAAGCGGAGCCGTCGACGCGTATCGGCGCGCGACTAAACACACCGTCACCGATGTACCGGGTTTCGGACCGACGCCGAGACAGACACTGTAGCAATGGTTGGACGCACACTCGCAGACATCCGTGACAGGCTCTCTGAGCTCAGCGTCGCTATCGGGCCGTATCGCGTTGTCAGCGCCAAAACGGGCACGCCGCCGTTCCCGGTGTCGGGTATGCAGTTCCCGGACCGCGAGACGGCTGCCGAAGCGGCCAGCGTAGCGACTGCCTACCGAAGTGCCCTGCGTCGATACGACCCACGTGTCACCGTTCACGGCCTCATCGTCTGTGAAGCGCCGTGGGGGACCGATGCCGTCAGGACCGCCCCGTCGTCCCTTCCGGAGTACTGTCACACGGTCGCCGGGTCGCTGTTCGAAGTGCTGTCGGGTCGCCATCGCTCCGTCGAGCAGGCAGTTATCGACAGCTATCTCGAAGCGGCCGAGGAAACCGAGAACCGCGAGCGCCTCTGTCTGGCGATGCTCGAAAGCATGGCCACGGCGATCGCCGACAATCTCGACCCGGAAGTACAGGCGGACACCCTCCGAGAAGCCGCCGGGCAATTGCCGCGAAAGCCAAGCGGACCCGAGCCGGTTCGGGACGCCATCGCCGACCTCGAAACAGCGGGGTTAGTTGACGAGGCAGCAATCGAACCCGCAGCCGTCGGCCCTGGCCGCTGTGCCAGATATATCACATTACAGAACTATCGCCCGACGCTGTCGGACCTTCGCTGTCCGGTGTTGCCGATTGCCGTCGAACTACTGCGCCGGACGAGTATCACGCCACAAATGGCACAAGCGGAGCGAACTGCGGATGGCTGGCGACTGCTCGTCTCACTGGCCGGTGACCAACCCGCCGAGGGGCTATCTGTCGTCACGACGACTGCTTGAACATTCCACTCGTTCTATAGGTCAGACCGTAATACATACACGAGACCCCTGTGACGGCACAGGTATGGGAGTCGCAGTAATCGGCGCGTCAATGACGAAATTCGGGCAACGCGACGTCTGGATCCGTGAGTTGCTCTCGCAGGCGGGCGAGGAGTGTCTCACGGACGCCGGCGTCGCGCCCGACGACGTAGAGCACCTGTACGTCTCGAACATGGCCAGTGGTGAGTTCGAAGGCCAGACGGGAATTATGAATCTGCTGGCCCACGACCTGGGGGTGCTTCCGGCCTACAGCGAACGGGTTGACCAGACCTCTTCCTCGGGTGGGGCCGGCATCTACGAGGCCTGGCAGTCAGTCGCCAGCGGGGCCAGTGAGATGACGCTGCTGGTCGGCGGCGAAAAGATGACCCACAAGACGACGGGCCAGGCGACAGACATCATCGCCTCGATCACCCACCCCGACGAGTACAAACACGGCGTGACGCTCCCGTCCTTTGCCGGGATGACCGCCCGGCACTATCTGGAGCGCTTCGACGCCCCCCGGGAGTCACTCGCCCGGGTCGCGGTCAAGAACCACAGAAACGGCGTGGACAACCCCAAGGCGCAGTTCCAGAAGGAAATCACGATGGAGAAAGCGCTTGAGTCGCCCATCATCGCAGACCCATTGCGGCTGTATGACTTCTGTCCGATTACGGACGGCAGCGCCGCGCTCATGTTCACGACGGAGGAGCGGGCCAAGGAGATAACCGACGAGTACGCGCTGGTTTCCGGTATCGGCGGGGCGACCGACACCCACGTCGTCCACGAGCGCGACGACCCGACAATCATGGGCGGGGTCGTCGAGTCGAGCAAACAGGCCTACGAGATGGCCGGCCTCGGCCCCAACGACCTCGACGTGGCTGAACTGCATGATATGTTCACCATTCTGGAGTTCCTCCAGTTGGAGGGTATCGGTGTCGCCGACCAGGGAACGGCCTGGGAGATGGCGATGGACGGTGCGACGGCCAAGGACGGCGAGTTGCCGATCAACACCTCCGGCGGGCTCAAATCGAAGGGGCATCCGCTGGGGGCAAGCGGCGTCGCGCAGGGCGTCGAAATCTACGAACAGCTCGTCGGCGAAGCCGGGCCGCGACAGGTCGAGGCCGACACCGCACTGGCGTGTAACGTCGGCGGGTTCGGAAACTGTGTCATCACCACCATCATGGAGGCCGCAGAATGACGCTGGAAGCAGGTATGTGTTCGAACGGTCACGTCTCGTACCCCACGCATCCGCTGTGTCCTGAGTGTGGCGAGCCACAGGAAGAGAGCTTCGACCTCTCGGACCGGACCGGCGAAGTCGTCACCTGGACTCACTCGACAGCGACGCCGCCGGGTGTCCGCGAGCCCAACACACTCGCTATCGTGGAGTTCGATGTAACGGACATCGACGACGCGAGCGACGAGTTTGTTCGCGCACTCGGGCAGGTGACCACCGATGAGGTCGAAACCGGTGACACGGTCGAACCCGTCTACATCGAGGAACTCCGCGACCCCGACGCGGGTATCAAAGTGCCCGAGAGTCAGGACTGGGACGGCTACCGCTGGGACCCGGTCTGATCAGTTCTCCTCGCTCTGCCTGGTGATGCGGCCCTCCGTCGTCGGCGAAATCGTCCCCTGTTCTTCGATGGTGTTGATGATGAGGTCCGAGAGGAGCGCCCCCTCGTTCGAGGAGACGAGGACGGTCGCATCACTGAGCATATCGTAGCCGTCGCCGCCGCCGGAGACGAAATCGTTCGTCGCAAGCGTGTACGTCGCGTCCGGGTCGATTGGGTCGCCACCGGCAGTCGCGTCGACGATTCGGTCGCCGCTCTCCGCGGTGGGGTCGTACGTGTACGTGATACCGCTCACCTGCGGGAACCGGCCAGCCCCCGCCTCGACGCGGCTCACCCCGTTTTCCAGCGCCGCAAGCAGCGTCTCGCCGGTGACTTCCAGCTCGACTACGTTGTTCGGGAACGGCAGGATGTCGACGACGACACGCCGCGTGATCGCTACCGGGTCATCCTCACTTGCGTCTTCGAAATAGAGCCTGTCTGTCCGAATCCCGCCGCCGTTCATTAGCGCTGTGTCCGCTTCGACGTCAGTGCGGATGGTGTCGGCGACGAAGTTCCCCATGTTCGACTCGCGCGCTCGGACGACAGACTGCCGGGTGTCAAGCGGCTGGGTGGTCTCGCCGATGACCACGTCCAGTTGCCGTTCCAGTTGCGTCTCGTAGTGGTCCTGAACGAGACTGACAAACGGGTCCGTTCCGGCCGAAGATTCGCCGACGTTGTGGAGGACGAACTCGTGGTCTGTGACGCCGGACCCGTCAATACCGAGCGCCAACTCCCCGAGGTACTCGTACTCGTCGCCGACGAACGAGAGGACGGTGTCGTTGATGACTTCCGGTTCTTCGAGTAGCGACGCGGCATGGTCCCCGATGATAGCGTCGACGCCATCGACCTCCTCGGCGACAGTTCGAGCGGTTTCACTCGCGAGATGGGAGAGCACGATAACTGCGTCAGCGCCGTCGGCCCGCATCCGTTCTGTTACGTTCTGCAGCGCCGATGCCGGCGCAAGTACGTCGGTGTTCTCTCCGATAGAGGTGACTTCGGGGGCCTCCGGCGTAATGAGGCCGGTAACTCCGAGCGTCACGTCCCCAACATCTGTGAGGACGTACTGCTGGGCGCCTTGCTCGGCGGCGAAAACCGACCCATCTTCGCGGACATTCGCGCTGACCCAGGTGAAGAGACTGTCAGACACGCGCTCGCGGAGGACCTCTGGCCCCATGTCGAAATCGTGGTTGCCGAACGTATCGAAGTCCAGCCCGCCGGCGTTGAACGTCGAGACGACGTGGCGTCCGTCGAACACTGCCGACAGGACTGACGATGCAAGGTCGTCACCGTTGCCGACCCTGAGTGTGGTGTCGGCGTCTTCGGTGATTTCGTTCATCAGCCCGAAGTAGCGGGCGACGCTCAATTCCCCTGCAGAGGCGTTGGCAAACCGTCCGTGGACGTGGGTGTCATGCAGGAACGTGACAGTGGTTCCGTCCGTCTGGAGCGCGCCGCTGGCGGTCGTCGAGCCGATTGCGAGGCTGCCGAGGACAGACGCACCCGTCCCGAGTACATCACGACGTGTCACCTGTTCTGTCATACGAATGTGTAGTACTACGAACAGAACTTTATAATTCGTGTCGCGGCAATGGTGGTAGCCGGCCAGAACAGCAACGGAACGGACGAGAGCTACACGGTCGAGACAGTCGTCGAACCGGTGTCCGGGAGGGTTCCCGTCTCACCGAGTTCCGCGATACATTCCTCGACTGATTCCGTCCGGCCCGCGTCGGCAAAGGGGGCCACCTGCACGAGATTGTCGTCCTCGTAGACCGCGAGACAGACGGCCGGCATGACGAGCTCTCGGCGTTTCTCGCCTGTCGTCGAACTGTAACAGAGCCGGGTGTCGAAAAACGGCGCGAGACAGACACCGGACTCGCGGGCCCAGTCCGCGAACTCGTTGTACAGGTCCCGTTCGATCCCGTTACCGGGGCCCTGCAGCGGAACGCGTTTCTCCCATTCCACCGTTTCGATGTCGTCGAGGACGCCGCGGCACACCAGCTCTTGTAGCTCACATTTGATAGCGGTACAACGTTTCTGTGATGGCGCAGGGAGGTCAGACCGGACGAACAGGGTCGCCCGACGACCGCCCGGAGCGGTAGAGCTGGACATCGGTACTCATACCTGTACCTGTGCAATAATAAATCATTATGTTTGTAGAAGTATATTTTTACACCACACTAGAACTCGTTACTCCTCGCCGTTTCCGTCTCCGTTTTCGGTACCTGTGTCGTCCCCGTCTGGGCCCTCGATATCGTCCTTTATCGACCGCAGTTCGGCATCTACGTCAACAGGAACGTCAGTAACTTCATCAGGGTCGACCGCCTCACTCACTTCAGATTCAGCGGCTAACCTTTCCCGGATCTGACCGCGTAATTGTTGGGCTTCCTGAATGAGTTCGCGGGCTTCCTCATCTTCCGGCGTCCCCTCCACAGCCTGCTGAAGGTCTGTCAACGCACCGTCGAGGCGGGAGAGCGTGGCCCGGCTCAGGTCACTCGCACGCTGTCGCACCTCACCCGAGGCGGAGCCCGTCGATGTCGGCCGCCCCTCGGCCATCCGGAGGGCTCGCCGGAGTAGCTTCAGTGCCTCGATGTTGCTCTTCAACACGAGAATGACCGCGGGGATAGTTACATCGCTGGTGAACCGGAGGAGTTCGCCCGGTGTCGGCGGCCGCGGAAGACCACTGTCGGTCGTGGGCTCGACCTCCGTCTCCAGGTCCTGTAGCGTCGTAACGAGATCCGTAATCAGGGCGGTAAGGTCGTCGTCCGAGCTCATACCACTCTCTTGTCGCCTCAGGTACTAAAGGCCGCGCTGTGTCGGCGATAGATTCCGAGCCATTTCTGCCCTCGATGCAGGGGCTGGCGTCCGTAGATGATTAGGCCAACCAAAATCCTTTTAGCTTTAGGGGTACCTAACTCTGATAATGCCATCACAGACGGACGATGTCGAGACCTCCGAGGACCGCCCGGACGTTGCAGCACTGGACAGCGGTGCTGACAGAACCGTGTTTACTGAAGACGGGAACCGAGACGGCTGGATTTCGACTGACGTAACCGTTGACCTCAGACGGTAGTTCGTCCGCCCCCGCATTGCGTTTCTCTTTCCTCCGAGTCTACACTGTTTTCTGCTGGAACGGTTCACACCACGCTATACACCTGAGCTAGGTAATGACTAGCCGGCGAAAGAAACTGAGAGAGAAAGCCTTGTGCCGAGTTAGTCCAGCACGAGCGTGTCGTCTTCGAGGTAGTGCTCGATGTGGTGGGCGTCTTCCTCGGTCTGGACGATGATTTCTCGGAGGATCTGGGCCGTGGCGTGGTCACCGAGGTTCTCCGCGAGGTCGATGTGGTCACGGAGCGACTCGATGATGTCGCCGTACATCTCGAGGTCGTTTTCGAGTGATGTCCGGATGTCGTACACGTCCTGTCCTTCCGGCTCTACCGACGCGTGCTCCTCCTGTGCCTTGCCGCTGGAGATGGGCGTGCCACCGAGGGCCTGTGCTCGCTCTGCGAGCTCGTCGGCTGCCTCTTCGGCGTGTCCGGCAGCGTCGCCGAGGAACAGGTGGAGGTCACGGAACTCGGCACCCTCGACGTTCCAGTGGTGCTTCTTGACCTGATGATACAGCGTGTACGTGTCCGCCAGGTCCTGATTCAGCGCGTTGATTACCTGCTCGGACTTCTCCTTGTCGAGGCGGAGTTCGTTCTCTTCGACATTCCCGAACTCGCGTCGGACGTGCTCTTGTGTTGCCATAGTCATCTTATTGTACAGGTGGAAGCCACTTAAAGATTGTTTTGTGAAAATATGTTTTCGGGAACCCAAAAATTATATTCTCAGATGGAAGGGCTGGTTACCTGAACTGAAATATTATCCGCTGATCACAACTGTCGCTTTAGTCTGGGCGCTGCACTTGAGATAACCGGGAATATATCTACTATGACGACGGCCGGGAAACAACGAGCGCAACGGCGTTTTCGTCGATAGTGCTGCTGTCAACCGCTGTTTCGCGGAGGACTTGCTCCTGATGGACTGCGACGACCGCGGCAAGCAGGTAGTCATCGAGTCCGAGATGCGCGCCGTACTCCTCCCAGACGGTCTCCCTGACAGCCATGAAGAACGTCTCAGGCGTGCGGTGTAGCACCGCATCGTCGAATCGCTTTCGCCACTCGTAAACGAGGTCCTCGACGCCCGGATTCTCACGCATCGTTCGCTGGTGGTCGGCGAGCGCGGATCGCAACTGTTCTTCGTCGACGCTGTTCGTTCCCGCGACGCCACGGACCACGTCGTCGTCGAACGGTGCTAGGAGTGCAGTGTCATTCATCGGACGCCGGTACGGGGGTGACAAACAAAAACACCGTCACACCGAAATCGCGGTAATGAATCGTCTAGATTCCCGCTCGCCGGGAGTTCCCCACACATATATTCGGGCCCACCGTAACCACCGAGTAGAGGCATGGGACGATTATCGACGTTGTTTGCGCCGGAACGTGTCGCAGTGGTCGGGGCGACCGATTCGGAGGGATCCGTCGGTCACGCGGTCACCACGAACCTGCTCGATTCGTTTACAGGGGAGGTCGTGGCCGTGAACCCGAACAAAGAGACAGTACTTGGATTGCCGTGTTACGACAACCTCGCCGGCCTGGACGACCCCGGGTCGGTCGACGTTGCCGTCGTCGTCGTGCCGCCGACGGTGGCGGTCGAGGTCATCGAGAACGCCGGGGAAGCGGGTATCGAAAACGTCGTCGTCATCACCGCTGGCTTCGGTGAGACTGGCAGTGATGGGGCCGAACGTGAAAAGCGGCTCCGGGAGGCGGCCAGTGAATACGACCTGAATCTGGTCGGCCCGAACAGCCTCGGCGTGATGTCGACCCCCGTCGGGCTCAACGCCACTTTCGGCAATGAGATGGCCAGCGACGGCGACATCTCCTTTATGAGCCAGTCGGGCGCGTTCATCACCGCCGTGCTGGACTGGGCCGCCGAGCGCGATGTCGGCTTCAAGGACATTGTCTCGCTCGGGAACAAAGCAGTACTCGACGAGAGTGATTTCGTCGCTGAGTGGGGTGACGACCCTGATACTGATGTCATTCTGGGCTATCTTGAGGACATCAATGATGGGTCCTCGTTCGTACAGACGGCTCGTGAGGTGACACAGGAGACGCCGATTGTGCTTGTCAAGTCCGGCCGCACGGACGCGGGTGCGAGCGCGGCCGCCTCCCACACCGGTGCGATGGCCGGGTCGGAGCGGGCCTACGAGGCAGGCCTCGACAAGGCCGGAACGCTCCGCGTTGAATCTGTGCAGGAACTGTTCGACTACGCGCAGATTCTCGCCGGCCAGCCGCTCCCGGATGGAGACGAAATCGCCATCGTCACAAACGCCGGCGGTCCCGGCGTGATGACGACCGACGCCGTCGGCGACTCGGACCTGCAACTCGCGCAGTTCGGCGACGAGACGTTCTCCCGACTCCGCGAAGAGATGCCTGATGAGGCCAACATCTACAACCCGGTCGACATTATCGGCGATGCTCCCGCCGAGCGCTTCGAGACAGCCCTCGAAACAGTCCTTGCGGACGACAACGTTTCGATGGCCGTCGTCGTCGCCTGTCCGACCGCAGTGCTTTCCTTCGAGGAACTCTCGGAACGCGTCGTCGAACAGCAAGAGCGGTTCGGGAAACCGGTCGCGGCGACGCTGATGGGCGGGAAGTCGGTTGACGCTGGTGCGAACGTCCTGAGCGAAGCGGGCGTGCCGAACTACTTCGACCCGGCCCGCGCGGTCGGCAGTCTGGGCGCGCTCAAGCGCTACCGAGAAATCAAAGCGACGGAGTACGAGGAACCGACGACGTTCGACGTGGACCGCGAGCGGGCCCGCGAGATACTCGAATCCGGCGCCCGGCGCGGGTCGAACCGGCTCGGCGTGGAAGCGATGGAACTGCTTGACGCGTACGGGATTCCGACACCACAGGGTGATGTCGTCTCCTCGCCCGTCGAAGCGGAGGCTGTCGCCGAGGAAATCGGCGACGACGTGGTGATGAAAATCGTCAGTCCGGACATCCTGCATAAGTCCGACATCGGCGGCGTCGAGGTCGCTGTCCCCGTCGAGGAAGTTCGCGACACCTACGAGGACCTCGTCGTCAGGGCACGCAACTATCAGGAAGACGCGACGATTCTCGGCGTTCAGGTACAGGAGATGGTCGACCTCGACAACGGCGTCGAGACGATTCTCGGGATGAACCGCGACCCGCAGTTCGGACCGTTGCTGTTGTTCGGTCTCGGCGGAATTTTCGTCGAGGTGCTCGAAGACAACACTGTCAGTGTCGCTCCTGTCAGCGAGACCGAGGCGAAAGGGATGCTCGATGACATCGACTCTGCGCCGCTGTTACGCGGTGCTCGGGGCCGCGACCCCGTCGACGAGGCCACGCTCGTCGAGACAATCCAGCGGCTCTCGCAACTCGTCACTGACTTCCCCGCGATCGTGGAACTGGACATCAACCCCCTCGTCGCGACGCCCGACGGGGTGCAGGCGGTCGACCTGCGACTCACCCTCGACCAGGAGAAACTATGACCGACACGAACACGCTACTCGTCACATCACTGGAGGAAGGTATCGGCAAGACGGCAATCACGCTCGCGCTAGCGACACGAGCCCACGACGCGGGCTACGATGTCGGCTACATGAAGCCCAAGGGGACGCGTCTGCGGAGTGCGGTCGGCAAGACGCGGGACGAGGACCCGATGCTCGCCCGCGAGCTACTCGATCTGGAGACCGACCTCCACGACATGGAGCCCATCGTCTACTCGCCGACGTTCATTCAGGAAGCCATCCGCGGGCGTGAGGACCCGGATGACCTCCGTGAGCGACTGCAAGAGGGCATCGAGACGTGTTCGGACGGAACCGATATGCTCCTCGTCGAGGGGAGCAGTGACCTGGCGACTGGCAGTATCGTCGACCTCACAGACATCGATATCGCGGAGTTGCTCGACGCCCGTGTGCTGTTAGTCACCGGCTACGACACGCCCAGTGACACGGACGAAATTCTGTCGGCGGCCGAAGCGATCGGTGATCGACTGGACGGCGTCCTGTTCAACGGCGTCACCGACGCGACGGTCGACGAACTCGCCGACGACGTGGTCCCGTTCCTCGAAGGCGAGGACATCCCAGTCCACGGCATTCTGCCGCGTGACCGTTCGCTCGCCGGTGTCACGGTTGCTGACCTCGCCCGGAACCTCGGCGCGGACATCCTCACTGGTGATGCCAACACCGACGTCCACGTCGAGCGGTTCAGCGTCGGCGCAATGAGCGGGAGCAGCGCGCTCGAACGCTTCCGGCGGACACGCGATGCCGTCGTCGTCACCGGTGGCGACCGCTCGGAGGTCCAGACGGCGGCCCTCGAAGCGTCTGGTATCAACGCATTACTCCTCACTGGTGGGTTCCAGCCCGCCAGTGCGGTCATCGGACAGGCGGCTGAGAAAAACGTCCCAGTGCTGTCAGTCCAGTCAGACACGCGGACGACGATAGACAGAGTTGAGGAAGTGCTCCGAACCGGGCAGACTCGGAACGAGGCAACAGTCGACCGTATGCGGACGCTACTGGACGACGGCGTCGACGTCGAGTCGCTGTTGTCAGTTGACCTCTAGCACCGTCGTTTCGGCTGGGCGTTAGCCCGTTCCTAACGGAACATGGCCCGGTGCTGAGGGGAAATCTCCAGATGAAACGTGCCTTACTATTTTAGTGATCGGTAGTCAATCAACAGATGGAGCCTTACTGGCTCCGTAGTGTCACACGACGGGGGTTTGCCCCCGTTCTATCCCCTTTGTGCTGACACACCGACAGCTACTGCTCGATAGCTGGCCGCAGAACCGATTGTTGGAGATGCGCTCTGAGTCCGTCAATTACGCTCTCAGGTGACTCGATGTCAAGGGGTGGCACCGGCCAGACAGTGCAGTCGGTCATCCGTTCGATACCGTCCGGATTCGTGCGCTCAGCGGTCGTTTCGCCTTCGTACTCGTTGAGAACGACACCGACGACTGGCACGCCTCGTTGCCGGAGCGCCTGAACCGTCAGCGCCGTGTGATTGAGCGTTCCGAGGCCCGAACGGGCGACGACCAGCGCAGGAAGCCCGATATCCGCAACGAGATCGATGACCTCTCGGTCGTCCGCGAGCGGGACGCGCAGGCCGCCGATACCCTCGACAATAGCTGTCTCGCTTCCCGCCACGACATCGGCGACCCCGTCGCGGATCGACTCGTAGGAAAGCGTGACATCGTCGTCTGCTTCCCGTGCGGCCACTTCTGGAGCCAGCGGTGGCGATAACCGCTGCAGACAGACTGCGGCGTCCGCCGTGCCACAGACGGACTCGACAAACGCCGCGTCGTCGTCCGGCGGATATCCGGTCTGGCAGGGCTTAACGGCGACAGCCTCGGTTCCTGTCTCCCGCAGCCAGCCCGTCAGCCCGGCGGTCACGACCGTCTTGCCGACGCCGGTGTCGGTCCCGACAACGAAGACACCGTCCTCGGCGATGCGGCCGGTCCCACGCACGGGTCTCGAATCATTGCTCGTCTCGCTCACAGCACGCCCACCTCTGTGCCGGCAGTCCGGAAGGCGTCGAGACACTGCGCGATGTCGTCGGCGGTGTGTGTCGCCATCGGTGCAACCCGGATGCGGGACGTTCCTTCTGGCACTGTTGGCGGTCGAATCGCAGGCGCGACGATACCGTGGTCGCGCAGGCGGTCGGCCAGTTCGAGGGCGTCACCACGGTCACCGACGATGACCGGGAGGATATGTGTCTCGCCAAGCACCTCGTAGCCCATTGTCTCCAGCCCGTCCCGAAGCGTTGCCACGGTATCCCAGAGTTCCGCCGCGCGGTCGGTCTTGCGAGCGATTCGCAATGCCTCGCAGGCTGCGGCGGCGTTCGGTGGGGATAGCCCGGTCGAGAAGACGAACGACCGCGCGGCGTTCAGCAGATACTCGATGAGCACCTCGTCACCGGCGATGTAGCCGCCCTGGCTCGCCAGCGCTTTCGAGAGCGTCCCCAGTTGGATGTCGACACGGTGACTCAGCCCCTCACGTTGCACGACGCCACCGCCGCTGTCACCGAACAGCCCCGTCGCGTGCGCCTCGTCGACCATCAGCCACGCGCCGTACTCGTCGACGGCGTCACAGATGGCCGATAGCGGCGCGATGTCTCCGTCCATCGAGAACACGGAGTCGGTGACCACGAGCCACTGTTCGTCCTCATCGACATCGGCTGCTCGCGTGGCCAGTTTCGCTCGCAAGTCGTCCGGGTCACAGTGGTCGTAGACGACTGTCTCGCTGGCCCCGACGCGACAGCCGTCGATAATTGAGGCGTGGTTCAGCTCGTCCGAAAAGACGACATCCGGGGCCAGCGCGTCGATAGTCCCGATGTTGGCCGCGTAGCCCGACGAGAACACCAGAGCCCGCTCGGTCCCTTTCGAGGCCGCGAGGTCGCGCTCCAGCGCCCGGTGGACTTGCGTGTCACCGGTGACGAGCCGCGAGGCCCCCGCGCCGCTCCCAACGGTTCGTGCGCCCAGTTCGGCCGCTCGCTGGACTCGGCTGTCATCGGCGAGTCCGAGGTAGTTGTTCGCGGCGAAAACGACTTCCTCGTCGCCGAACTCCGGTGGGTCTCCTTTAGGGTCATCGGCAAAGCGGGTCCGCGCCGACACGGATTCGGCGACTTCCAGATGGCGCCGGAGGTTCTGTGCGTCGCGCTGTTCGAGTCGCTCGTTCAAATCGAAGCCGTGAGTCATGAAGCGTAGAGTCAGGCAGTCTCAGAAACCAGGCATCAGGTCGGCGGGGCCGAACACGCCGTAGTGCCCGGCGCGGTTGTTCCGGACACCGGCTTTCAGATAGCCCAGTGCTGGCCCGTTGACGTTGGCCTCCATACTCGTCGCGTCATCGAGTTCGAAGGTGTTCGTTCCCGTCTCGCCGTCGAATGTCGTGCCCGTCACGCTGACCGTCGTCGTGGTCGGTTTCTCGTCCGAGCGCACGTCGAGGACGCCGCCGACGTGGACGTCCTCGGCATCGCAGATGCCCGCACGCTCCAGCAACACGTCGTCGGCGTGTTCCATGTCGTGGAACTCCAGCACGCCGTCGTGCTCGTCGATGAGCGCCTCGATTTCGGCTTCGCTCATCTCGCGGGCCGTCTCGATGTCGTAGCCGTCGAGGTGCGCGATGTCTTCCCGGACCGTCCCGCGGTTGTCTTCGTAACCGGACTTGAGGCCGACGCCCCACCAGATTTCGACTTCCTCGACCTCAACGAATGACTGGGCGGCCAGCGCCGCCGCCCCCGTCAGGAAGCCGGGGGTCGCGCCAGCCCCACAGACGAACGTGATTCCGGACTCTTTCAGCAGGTCTTCGCGGTCATCGAGCATGCCGATGACGCGGGAGCGTTTGAGCACGTCAATCATGACGCCCTCGTAGTCAGCCTCGGCGAAGCGCTCGGCCACACGCGGGATGAAGTCGTGTTCCAGGTTCGGCAGCGCCAGCAGAACGGCGTTGATGGCGTCGCTCTCGGCGATAATGTCGTCGATGGGCGTTTCCGTCGGCTCGCCCTGCGAACTGGCGACGATGCCGGCCTGCTCGCCGTGCTGTTTGACGCCGTCGGCTGTTTCCGCCGTGGCTGTGCCGCCGTCGGCGGCCATATCCGGGTCGTCCTCCGGCCCGCTGTCTCGCGGTTCATCACCGCTCGACTGTTCCGGGCCGCTTTGCGGCCCGCTCGCGATGTTGCCTTCCGTCGCCTCCAGCAGTTCGTCTACGTCGAGGCCATCGTGGTCGAGAGCCACGCCGTTGCGGTCACAGGCCGCGACGGCGGTGAGGCCGTCCTTGTGCTGTGAGACTTCGAGCGTCCGCCGTCCGATTCCACCGGTTCCAAGCACTGCAAAGCGTATGTCGTCCATTGTCAGTCGTCGGATTTGAGCTCTGATTTGGTCTGTGCTGTCCCTGCCGCCGTCTCGGTTTCTGTCTCGTCAGCCGCGCGTTCTTTGACCGCCTCGGGGTCGAACTCGTTGGCCTCGGTGTTCGGCTCGAGTCCGGCCTCCTCCATGATTTCGAGGTCGTCGGCTGCCGTCTGTCCCTCTGTTGTGAGGTAATCGCCAGTGAGGATGCCGTCCGCACCGGCCTCCAGCGCGGCCACCTGTCCGTCCGTGTCGAGATTGACCTCGCGCCCGCCGGTCAGGCGCACGCGGGACTCTGGATGGAGCAGGCGGTACACCGCGATGGTCTTGACGACTTCCTCGGTCGTGATGTCGGGCAGCCCCTGTTCGGCCATGGGGGTGCCAGCGACCGGATTTAGGATGTTCACCGGAAGCGAGGAGATGCCGATGTCCTGCAGGGCCATTGCCGCGTCGACCCTGTCGGTCGGTGATTCGCCCATCCCGAGGATGACGCCGGCACAGAGGTCCATGCCGGCGTCCTTGGCGACCCGGAGCGTCTCGACCCGCTTCTCGAAGGTATGGGTCTGGACGACCTTCGGGAAGTACCGGGGTGAGGTCTCGATGTTGTGATTGTAGTGGTTGAGTCCCTCGTCGGCCAGAATCGCGGCCTCCTCCTCCGTGAGGATGCCGAGACTGGCGTCGACCTCCACGTCCGTCTCGTCGCGGACGAGACGGATGGCTTCGAGGACCTCCGCCCACTCCTCAGGTCGATTCTCTTTCGAGACGCCTTTCTCGGCGACGACGATACCGAACCGCTGTGCGCCGTCGCGTTCGGCGCGCTTTGCGGCTTCGAGTATCTTCTCCGGGCCGAGAAAGCCGTAGTTGTCGATGCCGGTGTCGAAATGGACCGACTGGGCACAGAAGCCACAGTCTTCCGCACAGTTCCCGGCTTTGGCGTTTACGATCGAACACGCGTCGACGGTGTCATCACCCAGTTGCGTGCGCACGTAGTCGGCCCCGGCCGCGAGGTCGTCGACCGGCTGTGCGATGAGAGCCAGTCCGTCCCGTCGGTTGAGGCGCTCGCCGTCCAGCACGCGTGCGACGGCATCATCTACCGTTTGGTTGCCCGTCTCGTAAACCACATTCTCGGTGTCGGTTGACGGTTTGATAAAGATTCGGGTGGGTCTCGCAGCCGACGCGCTAATCGCGGGGGTACCGTTTTACCGAACCCACTGCTACGCGTTCACATGGCTGGTTCGACGGAGGCGGGAACCGAACACGTCGCCGAAGACGGCCACGAACACCGAAGCCGGTGGCCGCTGCTAGCTGCAGTCGGCGCTGCGTCGCTGTACCTGAGTATCGGGCTGGTCTTTGTCGGGCTCGATCTGGTCCCGTCTGTGGTCCCGATTGTCCTCGGTGGTGCTGGTGCGATTGGCCTGCTGACTGGACTTGCCGGGTGGGCTAACGAGGCGTTCATCGCGGAGTACCTGCAGCGGGGTGAGGGGAAGGCGGCAGAACTGTACACCACGACGATGATTCTGTTCCTCGTCTCCGACGTAGCGACGTTCGCCGCCGGTTTCATCTACTACGCCGTCATCCGGGCCGGAGCCTGGCCGCCGGCTCACCTCCCGCCGCTGCTTGGCTCGCTGGTGGTCATCAACACGGCGCTGCTGCTCGCCAGCAGCGTGACGCTCCACTACGGGCACGAGGCGCTTGAAGGCGGGGACCGGCGACGGTTCCTCGGTCTGCTCGGGGTGACACTCGCGCTCGGGGTCGTCTTCCTCGGTGGGCAAGTGTACGAGTACTACGAGTTCGTTGCCGTGGAGGGATTCGGCATCGGTTCGGGGGCGTTCGGGAGCGCGTTCTACGGCCTCACGGGCCTCCACGGTCTGCACGTCGCGCTCGGCGTCCTGCTGCTCGCTATCGCCTTCGGGCGCGCGCTCCGTGGCCATTACGCGCCCGAACGGGACACGGCTATCCGGACCACGTCGCTGTACTGGCACTTCGTCGACCTCGTGTGGCTGTTCCTCGTCGTCGTGCTGTACGTCGGCGCTGCGCTCTGACCATGCTCTGAGCGCGAG
This sequence comes from Haloarcula sp. JP-Z28, assembly GCF_011440255.1. Taxonomy (NCBI): domain Archaea; kingdom Methanobacteriati; phylum Methanobacteriota; class Halobacteria; order Halobacteriales; family Haloarculaceae; genus Haloarcula; species Haloarcula sp. JP-Z28. Next base: position 86,106 of record NZ_JAAOHT010000002.1, read on the forward strand.
ACCGCTACTCTGACCGGCCGGCCCGCTGTTCCAGTCGCACCAGCCGCCGGTACAGTGGCGGGGCCAGAACGCCGAGGAATCCGAGTGCAATGGCGAACACTCCAAGCGGGAACTGTAGTGGTGCGGCCGCGAAGCAGGTGTTCTCCGCGACGAGGGTCACGTAGTACTGTTCACCCTCGTAGGTAACGATGGCCCCGCGCCGGAAGGCGTCGGCGTTGGGCACGCTACCGACGACCTGCTGCTCACCAACTGGGTCGTCCACAGCCGTCAGAAACGCCGTCTGTTCGGCCGAGGAGAGGTCCTCGAAGGCTACCTGTGGGAGCCGCGGTCCCGGTTCGGCTCCGCTGAACCGCTCGGCCGTCCGCTCCGGCCCTTCGACGCCGATAGTCGGGTTTCCGCAGTTCTCCAGGTCCGGCTCAATGAGCGCGTAGCCGCCGGGCACGGCTCCGGCGATACCGACCGCGACGAGCAGGACGCCAACGAAGGGCGCGAGATACTGGAAGACGAACGAGTCAGCACCATCGCTCATCCGTTAGCTTCCTCCTCCGCCGCGGCTGCGGAGCGTCTCGTCCGATTTGAGGTACTGGAAGGTCACGGTTAGCCCAATGCCGTACGCCCAGTGAGAGACAAGCACGAACGTGAGGTACCCGATGAACGTAAGCCCGCTCTGGCCGGTGTAAAACGCGATGGCGAACCCGCTAGATATCAGTGTCGCAAACACCAGCCCGGTCTCGAACAGGAGGCGACCGGGGAGATAGTCCGAAAAGGCAAGGAACAGGAGCGGCCAGGTGACGGTCCCGCCAACGAGGAACAGGGCCGCGCCGATTGCCGGATTTGCGGGCAGCCCGACCAGTTCAGCGATTTCACCGAACGAAACCGGGTCGAGGACGCCAATGAGTATCGCCGTGATGAGTCCGCCGCTCATCAGGACCGTGCCGACGAACCCGCCGACTGCGGCCATCCAGGCGTTCCGAGAGACCGTCTGGGCGACGGTGCCGACGCCGCCGGCCAGCCCGGTCGGTTCGGCTTCGGGGGCGTAGGAGCGCCGTGTCGTCTCGGGCTCCGTCGGCTCCATGTCGTATTTGTCCATCATGTGCTGTTCGAACCACTGCCACTCGCGGGTGAACTGGCTCGTCGCCTTCAGGCCCCACGGGTCTGTCGTCGTCACGGGCGTCCCCCGCCAGTACGAGACAAGCATGTTATACAGCCATAACAAGGCGCTCAGGCCGATGATGTAGCCGCCCACGGTCGCAATCTGTTGGGCAAGCTGATACTCCGGCGGGTAGATCGCCTGCCGTCGCGGGAGCCCCAGCCCGCCGATGACCAGCAACGTCATGAACGTCACGAACGAGCCAAAGACGATCAACAGCGCCTGAAACCGTGCCATCCGCGTGTCGTACCACCGGCCAGTGATGAGCGGATACCAGTAGTAGCTCGCGGCGATCATCAGGAACGGGATGATACCGACGACGATGAGATGGAAGTGGCCGACGACGTAGTACGTCCCGTGATAGAGGATATCAACCGGGATGACGGCGAGGAACACGCCGGTGACGCCACCGATTATGAACGTCCCGATGCCGCCGGCACAGAGCATAAACGGCGCAGTCAGGCGGATATTCCCCTCCCACATCGTCGTGATCCAGTTGAACACCTTGATCGCGCTCGGAACGGCGATGGCGATGGAAACCGCCATGAACGACAGTTTGACCCGCGGGTCCGCACTCGTCGTGAACATATGATGCGCCCAGACGCCAAAGGAGAGCACGCCAAGCCCCAGTGTCGAGTAGACGATGAACTGGTAGCCAAAGAGCTTTCGCCCGACGAACTTCGGTAAAATAAGACTCATCAGCCCCGTCGCCGGAAGGAAGAGGATGTACACCTCCGGGTGGCCCCAGAACCAGAACAGGTGTTGCCAGAGGATGGCACCGCCACCCTCCGTGGCGAAAAAGGCCGTTCCGAGGTTCCGGTCTAGCAGGAGCATCACGAGCGCGCTCCCCAGCAGTGGAAAGGCGAACAGTGCAATCCCGCTCGTGACGAGCATATTCCACGAGAAGATGTCGAGGTTCGCCCAACTGACACCCTCACCGCGCTCGTAGACGATTGTGGTGATGAAGTTGATGGCCCCGACTGTCGTGGCGATGCCGCTCAGGTGTAACCCGAGCAACAGCAGGTCTATCTGTGGATTGGGCTGTTGCACAGACAGTGGCGCATACAGCGTCCAGCCGACGCTCACCTCGCGCATCGTGAGAAAAAACCGGATAGCGTCCGCCGGGAGCACCAGATTCAGCACCTGTCCGAGCACCTGCATCATCAGTCCCATTCGGACCAGAATCAGCGCCGGCGGCAGGAGCCAGAAGCCAATAGCGTTGACGCGGGGGAACGCCATGTCGTCGGCCCCGATGAGCAACGGCAAGACGTAGTTCCCGATGCCGAAAAACACGGGCAGGACAAAGAATATCAGCATCGTCAGCCCGTGCGTGGTAAACAGCGCGTTGTACGTCTCCGGCGTCCAGATGTCCGCCGGCGGCGTCAGCAGTTCCGTCCGGAGCATCATCGCGTCGACACCGCCCCATAGGCCGGCGGCGGTGCCGAAAAAGATATACAGCAAGCCGATGTCCCGGTGATCCGTCGTCGTCAGCCAGCGGGACAGTTCAGACTGGATTCGACCGATTTCGAATTCGACCTCCTCCCGCGTCGTGTAGCCGCCATCGCTCTCCGGTCGCGCCTTCCGTTGCTCCCGGACCCACAGGAAAAGCACTGCCAGGGCCAGCACAGCGAGAGCGGTTCCCTCAACGATAGCCCTGTTTAGCATCTGTGTGTGACGTGCCGTGCCGGAACGGTTGCTCGTGTCGCCATGCTATACGTTACCAATTTCTGACACGCCCACGCTCATAAAACCACACGGAGACCCGGATCTTGCGGCGATCGCCTCTCAGTTAACGCAACGTTGGGCAAGTTATTTGACATGGCGATTGGTACAGTGTGACAATGCGTCTCCGAAGGCGCGTGCTTCAGGCGGGCCTTGTCGTGGTCGGGCTCTCGCTACTTGCTGCTCCGGTCACAGCGCAGTCGGTCAACAGGGCTGCTATCGACGACCTCAACGAACAACTCCTGTACGTCGCCCTGCCACTGACGCTATTCGTGGAACTCACGCTTGTGTACGTGATCTACCGGTTCCGAAACAACGACGACCCGAAGCCGACTGTTGACGACCCGGCGCTAGAGGTGACCTGGACGGCCGCGACGGGCGCGATACTCGTCTTCGTCGGTGTTTCGGCGTTCGTGGTGATGGCCAATCCCTACATCACGCCCGCAGCAGCCGAGGCATCCGCCGACGGGGACGACGCGTTCGCGAACGATACGGAGATAGACGTCCTCGCCTACCAGTGGGGGTGGGAGTTCTCCTACGGCGAGGCCAACGTTACGACAGAGGAACGGCTCGTTCTTCCGGCCGACAAGAACGTCACGTTCAGGCTGCGGACAACAGATGTGATTCACGCCATCTACATTCCGCAACTGGGCGTCAAACAGGACATCTTCCCCGGCCGGACGATGACAGCCCGGACCCACGCCACCGAACCCGGCGAGTACCGACTGTACTGCGCCGAGATGTGTGGGGCCGGACACAGTAAGATGGACGCCACCGTCGTCGTCAAGAACCAGTCCGGGTACGACGCCTGGATGGAAAATCAGACGACTGCAGCCGGGTAGGTCGACATACCGATGTGACCGCTCAGTACAGGTCGTCGAGTTCGTCTTCGGTGTGGCTGTGTGACTCGCGCGGGAACTCGCCGGACTCAACGGCGTCGATGTACTCGTCTACAGCGTCGGCCACCTCACCGCGAACGTCGCCGAACTGCTCGGCGAACGGCGGGCTGGACTCCGAGAGGCCGACCACGTCGGTGAAAACGAGCACCTGACCGTCGCAGTCACCGCCGGCCCCAATACCGATTGTCGGGATATCAACGGCCTCGGTGACCTTGGCCGCGAGGTTGGCTGGGATGTGTTCGAGCACCAGCGCGAACGCGCCGGCGGCCTCGTGCTCTCGCGCGAGGTCGAGGATTTCCTCGGCCTCCTCACGGCCCGTCGCCTGTCTCGTGTAGCCGGTCTGGTTCACGCTCTGTGGCGTGAGCCCGAGGTGGGCCATTGTTGGGATTCCGAGCTCGGTCAGCCGCTCGGTCAGTTCGACTGTATGTGGTCCAGATTCGAGCTTGATCGCGTTTGCGCCCTCTTTTTTCAGCATTCGCCCACAGTTCTGGATGCTCTCGCTTTCGTCCGCGCCGAAGGAGAGAAACGGCATATCGGCGACGACCAGCGCGTCGTCCGCGCCGCGTGCGACCGCGCCGACCCGGGAGGCCATCTCATCGAGCGTGACCGGGAGCGTGTCGTCGTGGCCGAGCACGGCGTTCCCCATGCTGTCGCCGACAAGAATGACGTCCACGCCGGTGTCGTCAACGATGCTCGCGGTAACGGCGTCGTACGCTGTCAGCATCGTGATCGGCTCCTCACCAGCCATCGCCTGCAGGTCCCGGACAGTTGGCATATCCGAGCGGGGGCGCGCCTGGGCCTTACCTGTTCGGGTTGCGCACTTCGCCCGGGAAACCGCAAGGCGCTTGCCGCACCTGGCTGTACCATCAGACGTGCCAACAGTCGAGAAAACGGACCCCGACGGCGTGGACTTCGGGTGGGTGATGCAGGTCACGTTCGTGACGACGATTCTGGTCGGCTCGCCGCTCGTCGTGCTCGCGTCGACCGCGGTCACGCTCCAGACTTGGACCGCGCGAGCGCTGTTCGCGGTCCGCGTCGGCGCACTCATCTGGTTCCTGACGGCCGTCTGCGTCTATCTTTACGCGCGGTACCGGGCCTGATCGAACTCGCTTGCCCACTCGAACGTCATCCCGGCCCGCTGTGCAGCCGTCGCATCGCTCTCCGAATCGCCGACGAACACCGTCGCTTCGGGATCAACGCCGATTTCATCGGTAATCGCTAGTAGTCCCTCCGGGTCTGGTTTCGGTGACTCGACGGTGTCACGGCCGACAACCGGACCGACGTAGCTGTCGAGGTCATGCACATCCAGCGCCGCCCGACACGCCTCCTCTGCGTTGAGCGAGCACACGCCGACGGGGACGCTGTGTGGGAGCCCCTCGGCGAGGGCCAGTCGGTCTGACTCATGCGCACCGGTCCGCTCGTGGTCGGTGATCGCCGCTTCGACGGCGTCACGGTGGCCAGTCTCCGAAGACAGCGTCAGCATCTCCCAGAGGTCACGGCTCTCGGGCTCGACGTTTCGTTCGCGCAGGACCGTCGCCACGTCGCTGGTCACTGTGTCCCAGTCGACGGCCAGCCTGACGAGCGTCCCGTCAAGGTCGTAAATCACAGCGTCGTGTGTCACACCAAGCGGTAGGGCCGACACCCGCAAAACCGCTTCGCCCCGGCCCACTCACTCCAGCAAGTCCTGCGCGATAATGTTCTGCTGGATTTCGCTGGTCCCCTCGTAGATAGTCGTCACCTTCGCGTCGCGGTAGAACCGCTCGACGGGGTAGTCAGTCGTGTAGCCGTAGCCGCCGTGGATCTGGATCGCCTCGTTAGCCACCTCGACCGCCGTCTCGCTCGCGAAGTACTTCGCCATGCTCGCCGCCGCTCTCGCTCGCTCGCCGCGTTCCAGTTGCTTTGCGGCGTCCCACGTCAACAGCCGCGCCGCCTGCACGTTCGTCGCCATGTCCGCGAGCTTGTGCTGAATCGTCTGGAACTCGCTGATCGGCTGGTCGAACTGCTCGCGCTCCTGCGCGTAGTCGAGGGCCTCGTCGAGCGCGGACTGTGCGAGTCCGACGGCCTGCGCGGCGATGGCGACCCGACCGGTCGTCAGAATCGACAGGGCTGCGGCCAGCCCTTTACCTTCCTCTGTCAGCTGGTACCGCTCGGGAACGCGGACGCCGTCGAACTGGAGCGGTGTCGTGTCGCTCGCACGGAGCCCGAGTTTGTCCTCTTTCTCACCGACGGTGAGTCCCTCTGTGTCTTTCGGCACCAGGAACTGCGTTATCGAATCCGGGTCGTCGGGGTCGGCCTTCGCGAAGACGATGACGACGCCAGACCGTTTGCCGTTGGTGATCCACTGCTTCTCGCCGTTGATGACGTACTCATCGCCATCGCGCCGGGCAGTGGTCGACATCTCCCGCGGGTTCGACCCGGCCTGTGGCTCCGAGAGCGCGAACGCGCCGACCGGGCGGCCGTCGACCATCTCCGGGAGCCAGTCGTCCTGCACTGCCTCGGAACCGAACTGTGCGATACACGAGGTCGCGAGACAGTGGACCGACAGCGCCGTCGCGACCGCGAGCGACCCGTACGCGAGTTCCTCGTTGACCAGCGCGTACGTCGGTTTGTCGGCGTCGAAGCCGCCGTATTCCGCCGGTGTTGTCAGTCCGGTGATGTCGATATCCGCGAGCCCGTCCCAGCATTCCTCGGGAAACGATTGTTCTCGGTCGGCATCAGCGGCTTTAGGGCGGATGTCCTCGACGGCAAACTCTCGAACGGTGTCACGGATGGCTCGCTGCGCAGCGGAGAGGTCCATACGGCCCGTTACACCGGAGTCGTCAAAATATCAGGGGTCAGTTGGACTCGACGAGGTCGATGTCGAGGTACTGCTCAAGCGCCTTGATTGTCGAGCCGCCGACGTTCGCTTGCGTCGCGCGCCCCTGCTCGACAGCAAGGATGTCTGCGTCGTCAAGATCGAGTTCCTCGGCCAGCTCACTCGTCTGGAGTCCCTCGTCCTGTCGCGCCTCCGTTACGCGCTCGCCGTACTTACTGACCAGATACGGGAGCTGGTCATCGTCGTAGTCAGCGCCGTCCTCCCAGTGCGACGTATCGGCTCGTTGCGCGTCCTGCAGCTTCGCCGCGTTCTGTGCGGCTTTGCGTTTCCGGTTCTGTTCGTCGCGCGAGCTGTCATTGCCTGTCGTTCGCTCGTTTTCCCCGTGGTCACGCGCACAGCTGTCACACACTTGGAGGGTCGCACCAGCGACGTTTGCGGTCTGGAGGTCGCCGCCGTCGCTACCGCAGAGCTCACAGCTCCCGCCGGCGCTATCGCCACCACTGCCGGTCGAGTATTTGGCCATGCCCCCCGTAGCGGTTTCGTGATATTTCAAACGTCCGGTTCGACCGAGTGTCACACCCTCCCGGGGCGGCTCTAAACGAAAGCGCTTTTATTTACCCACCGGGAACAATTGAATGCACTCAGACAGAGCGCGCGTGGGTAGCCAAGCCAGGCCAACGGCGCAGCGTTGAGGGCGCTGTCCCGTAGGGGTCCGCCGGTTCGAATCCGGTCCCACGCACTCTCAGAGTGCAGGTGCATTCCCTTGGGACTGCACCCACGCAAACTTACTTCGGACACAACGCTTCCAGAGCGTTCGCTGTCCATTCTGTCGTCAAGAAATCGACAGACGCGACCTGAGCGAGCCCACCCCTCGCTCACCGCATCTCATCGAGCGCGACGGCGTGTTCGATGTCGACCGAAATCCAGTGGGTTGGGAGCTCATCGTCCTGTTCGCTGAAGACGGTGAGCTCGGTCGGATTATCCGCGTCGTCAACCGCATAGTCGAACCGAGTCGATCCTGCGGGGCGAGCAGACGAGTCACGGAGTGGGTCGTACACTGACATCGTCAGTCCCTCATTTTGAGACAACGCCAACACTCATTATAAGCGGCAGCTGTGATTCCTGCGGTGTGAGAATCTGGCCGGCGTCTCTCGCCCGCGTTTGTAACAAGACCGTGTGGGACCGCATTCGAACCAGAGCAAGAAATGCTCGCTCACAGCAGTTCGCTGTGCGTTCCTTGCAGGGCTCGAATTCGCTCCAGCCGCTATTCGTCCTCACTATTATTCGGACAGAATATGCGCGGGACCGGATTCGAACCGCCTGAACATCGCTCACTTCGTTCGTTCCGTGCTTCGAATCCTCGTTCTGCACTCACGGCTCTAATGAGTTATTCGAGCCGAGAAGTGCGCGGGACCGGATTCGAACCGGAGGAAGACTCGTTTCACTCGTCTTCCAGGGTTCGGAATCCGCTGACGATTCTGCTGCTCGCGTGTTGCTCGCAGCAAGAATGCGCGGGACCGGATTCGAACCGCCTGAACGTCGCTCACTCCGTTCGCTCGTTCCGTGCTTCGAATCCTCATTCCGCATTCACGACTCTCACGCGTTATTCGAGTCGAGAAGTGCGCGGGACCGGATTCGAACCGGCGGACCCCTACGGGATAGCGTCCTAAGCGCTACGCCTTTGGCCTGGCTCGGCAACCCGCGCGCATCAGTCGCTATCCGTGTTGGAATAAAGAACCCTTCGCTTGCGGGCGACGAAGGTTTAGATAGGATGGGGACCAACGACTTGGTATGTACCGCGCCAGCGACCGAATCGAGCACGATGAGTGGCTCTCCGACATCGAAGCGGCGTCGGACAGGCTCGACCTCGGGACGGCGGCGCGGTCCCACGCAGTTGACCTGTTCCTCTCGACAGTTCCGGAGGAGGACCGGTCCAAACAGGCGACAATGGCGGCCAGTGTGTACGTTGGTGCGCTGGTCGCCGGTGAGGAGCGGTCACAGTCGGCCGTCGCGGAGGCGACAGACGTCTCTCGGTTAACGATTCAACAGCGCTGGAAGGACCTGCTGGAGACAGCCGGGCTGGAAGCGCCGGGCTGGTAACTACGAAATGTTCTGGCGGCCGGTGCGGTTCGGCGTGAGATTACCGTGTTCGTCGATTTCGCCCTCAACGATCCGGGTCGAAGAGATGATGTCGCCGTCCGCGGCGCGGACGTGCGGAACGACTTCGATTTCGAGCGGGTCGTGGCCTCGCTCCTCGCGGATTTCGTTGATGCGGCGGCCGCCGGTCTCCGTCTCTGGCGAGACGACGAGCGTGTCGAACTGCGGCTCCGTGGCGATACCGGTCGGCTCGGTGAGCTCCCGGACCTCCCATTCGCGCTCCAGATCGGTGGCGAGCGCCGCGAGTTCGTCGGCGAGTGCGGATTGCCGTTCGCTGAACGGGCGAACGTGGCGCTGGTCGTGGCGTGTCTTCGGCGCGAGGTCGTCGCTGGTGAGGCCAACTGTCACGTCCCCGAGTTCGAATGCGCGTTCGAACAGCGCGCGGTGTCCGTCGTGAATCGGGTCGAACGTTCCCCCCAGCGCGACATTCATATCCCGGGCAACGGCACGGGTAGGTTTAGTAATATCGACTTGTGAAACAGCCTGTTAGAGCCGAGTCTGATTACACGTCGGCGTCGTCGTTGCCGTCTTCGGACTCGTCTCCGTCGTCACCAGTGGCCTCGCTCGCGTCGGCGTCGGTCGCGTCATCGTTCGCATCTTCGACGGAAATCGTCACTGGCTCGTTGTCGGGTTCCAGTGTCGTCTCGCCGCCGATGTGGTCGTCAAGGTTGAACACCGTGTTCAGTTCCGACTGGATGTCACCGACGATAGTGTTGACGAGGTCGCTCGGCGAAATGGCGCTGTACTCGTAGGGATTGTTGCCTGCGCCGTCGCTCTCACGCTTCTGGCGGGTCACGATCTCCTCCTCGGTGAGCGCGGCCAGGGCCTCGCGGACAGTGCTCGGATACAGGCCGGTCCCTTCGGCTATCTCCTCGCTGGTGCTTTCGGGCTGCTGTCGCAGGTGGACGTAGATCCGCGCCCGCGTCTCCGTGTCGAGGACCCACGCCAGCAGGTCGACAATTCCTTCGTCGAACTGCTCGACCGCGCGGTCTGCCTCCTGCTCGATTCGGTCCCGGACATCGTCTGTGTCCTCAAGCTCGTCGTGGTCGTTGTCGTCTGCAGACATGCGTTGTCTCTGTGAGGACAAAAGCTACAGCTGGATAAAAACCCTTGCCCCGACTCTCCAGTCCCTGTCTAGAAACGACCAATCCGTTCCGGCCCCAGACGACACCCTTCGTCAGGACAGTCGCAGTGAGTCTGCAAGCGCCATGACCCCCTCTTCCGACCGAAGCCGGCGCTGTCGCTCGGCGCCGCTTTCGCGGTCGTACAGCTCCCACAGCCCATCGACCCCCAGACGGTCGCTCTCGATTTCGACCAGTTCCTCCACCGAGCGCGTCGTTGAGAGGTCACGCGACAGCAGCTCCGCGGACTGGCCGTGGCGAATCGCGCGCCACTTGTTCTCGTCGAGGAACTCCCGGCGGAGCCGTCGACCGGACTCACCATCCTCGTAGCGCTCAGCGAGGTCGACAACGAGTTCGTGGACGTACTCAACGAAGGCCAGTACCCGGTCTGGGTCGGCCTGCCCGTCCGGGGCCCGTACCTCGACAGTGCCGTGGCCGGAGTGGGGCCGCACGTCGAACCAAAGTTCGCCGCGGTCGTCGATGCTCCCCGTTTCAAGCATCCGCTGTTCGTAGGTCTCGAAGGCGTCGTAATCGTCGAAGGTTGTCGGCATTCCGGTGTTGGGCAGGGCCTCGAATATCTTCCCGCGGGCGGACTGCAGCCCGGTGTCGAAGCCGTTCCAGTACGGGGAGTTGGCCGACAACGCGAGCATCAGTGGGAGATGCCAGCGAAGCTCGTTTGCCACCCAGACGGCCTTGTCGGCGTCGTCAACGCCGACGTGGACGTGCAGCCCCGCGGTCGTGTTGCGGTGCTGTGGATACTGAATACGGTCCAGCTGTGACTTGTAGCGCGGTTTCTCGGCGTGTTCGAGTTCGCGCCACTTCGCCAGCGGGTGCAGGCCCGCTGCGGCGATACCGAACCCGTTCGCTTCGGCGTGGTCGACCAGCGCGTCCCGGACTGACCGGAGGTGGTCACCGGCGTCCGCCGGGTCGTCGATACGCGGCGTCTGCGTCTCGATAACGCACTTGAACAGTTCGTGGTCGAGCCGCCCGTCAAGAACCGCTGGTGGCTCCGTCTCGTAGACGAGTTCGTCCGTGCCAGACGTTGGGCGACCGAACTCGTCGACGACGTAGAACTCTTCTTCGATGCCGAGCGTCCCCATCCGGGTAAAATGCTCGGCAGAACCCGTCGCGTCCATTAATCAGCACATCGGAATCGACCCGCTAAAGCCTTCCGTCCCCGCCCGCTCAGCCCGCACAACTGGATTCCATCCTGACGTGAATCGCGTGAACAAGAGGTCCCGCGTCAGTCCTTGCGGGGCCGAGCGACGATACCGAGATGGTCCTCGTGATACGGGTCCAGTCGCGCCGTCTCCAGCAGTTCGTACTCGGCGCTGAGTTCCGCACGCACGCTGTCGAACACGGCGTCGGGGTCGGCAGTCACGTCCTCGCTCCGGGCTTTGATAGCCGCGAGCAGCCGACCGTCGTCGGTCAGGAACTGTTTGTTGAGTGTCGTCACCCGGGCCTGCCCTCTGGTTGCCACGTCCTGTACAACCACGTCGACCGGTTCGACGACGTGGGCGTAGCTCTCAGGCTTGCGTGCGTCCTTGAGCAGCGGAAAGAGGTTTCGCCGGCTCTCCGCGGCGTCCAGCAGTTCCCGCACCGGTCGGGGAGCGAACTCGACGGCGTAGGTCGGCCCGCCGAAATCAGCGACGTGGCTCACGGTCGTCCCGGCTGCCGCACCGAGGTACAGCACTGTCTCGCCGCCGTCGAGGCCGGTGTCCATTCCGTGCGCAAGCATCGCACCGAGCTTCGAGCGGTGGGGGTCCCACCGCCGCCAGTCACCGTCCGTCCGCTCGCCGTACACCGGCTGTCCCTGTGTGGCGAGACTCGTCTCACCGCCGAAGTCGTGGCGCTCAACGCCGGATGGAAGGGTCATTCGTCGTCCCCCTCCTCGGCTCGTGCCTGAATCCGTTCGATGCGCTCGTCAAGTTCCACCTGCAGGTCTGGCCGGCGGTCGCCGCTGTAGTGGTCGATGCGGGCGGCAATCGAGAGCTTCCCCGCAAATGCCCGCGCAGCCGACCCGCGGTCCTCCCGGCGGGTCCCGCGCACGTACTCGTGGGTGAAGATGACGCCGTGTTTCGGTGACGGGGCCGACCCTTTGAGGTGGGCAAAGAGCGCGTCTTCCGCACCGAGAACCTGCACTGTCCCGCTCGGTTTCTTCGCCAGCGCTTCGAGCCCGCCGGCCAGTGAAATAAGTCGGGCTGCAAGCACGGGTCCGGCCAGCATCGAGAGATTCGGCGCAACGGCGGGCGCGGTCCGCTCGATGTACGCCCGGAGTGAGTCCGCCTCGTCGGCCAGCGCGGCCGTCTGCTCGGCGAGCGACCGGAGCGCGCGGTCCCCTTCGTCCTCATCTTCTCGGTCGGCCAGCGAGCGGGCATACTCGACGCCGCTCCCGCTGTCACCGTGTCGGCTCCCGCCCCATTCAGCGACCCGTTCGGCGAGTTCGTTCGCCGTCCGCTCGCAGTCGGCCATCGCCCGCACTGCGTGGACGAGTTGCTGGTCGTCAGCGCCCTCCTGTTCGGCGACCGCCGCGCTGGTGGCCGCCATCGTCACCTCGTGCAGACGGTCGTAGTAGGCCGCCTCGTCGTCGGCGAACCCTGCCTCGACGGCCTGGTGTGGCCAGTCCTCCGGCGTGTCGGCTCGCCCGGCCTCTATCTGTTCGACAGCGGCCGCGTCGTCGTCCGGGTCCAGCCCGGCGAACCACCCGTTGCTCATAGCCGTGTGTGCACGCCCGATGCGAAAAAGTGACCCGGTTAGCGTCTGCGAAAGGCGTCCAATTGCGCTTTCGGTCCGACCTCAGCGCATTCCCGGCGGTGGCCCGCGGTCCCGCGGGTCGTCGTCACCGTCGTCCTCTTCGAGGTCGATACCGGCTTCCTGGCGTCGGCGAATCACCGCCTGTAGCTGTCGGTAGTAGTACAGCGTCCCCACAACGCCGATAGCGATGGCGATGGCCGACAGGCCGCCGAACAGCCACAGGTCGCGGTCAAGATAGTACCGGACGACAATCTGGTCGGAGGTCACCTCGTCCCAGCGGATGACCTGCTGGCCGTCGACGGTCTCCGACTCGTAGCCTCCCGGGCTGATTCGCGAGAGGAACGGAATCCCGGCTCCGGTGTTAGGCGGGAGTACGACCGTGTACGAGCCGTCTTCGACGAGTGTCGGGGAGGCGAAGCGCTTGCCGGTTCGCGCGACCGAGTAGCCCACCTTTCCGGAGACGTTCCCGGAGAGATTGACAGTCGTTCGCTGGCGGCTCTCTGAAGCGCTCAGCGAGGAGTTGGCAGCGCTAACGACAGTCCCGTTCTCGTACCGGAACCGAAGCGCACTGATAGGGACACTCCGCTCGCGCCCGAGGCCGTCGACGGTGTACACATCGAACGTTGTCTCGTTTTCGACGGCGTAGACGGCGGTGTATTTGGACTCCTCAATGACGATGGTCCCGTCAGCTGAGGTGTTCCAGTCGTAGCTCGCGTTCTCGTTCAGCCGCTCCGGGTCGACCTCTTCGGAGCCGAAGAAGCCGGTACAGCCCGAAAGGGCGACCAGTGCGAGAACGGCAACCAACAGGAGGTGGCGGCGTTTCATAGCTCGAAATCAGGGCACGATTGCCAGCAGCTCCGACGGCATATACTGCCCGATGTCGGCGAGCAGCCCCGGCGGGTCGGTGTCCGGGTTGCAGATGATGCTCTGTTCTAACAGGCCGATACGTTCGACAGTGACGATATCCTGTGCGTGGCCGGCGCGGTTGACCGTCGCACGCGCTTCCGAGCGTGTCACGCTGTTCGCGTTGATGCGACCGTTGTTGCCACGGCTCCACTCGTACAGGCGGTCCTGCTCAACCTCTGCAAGGCTTGCAGGGTCGCCGGCGACGAACCGGAGCGGAAGGTGCTGGACCAGTCCGAACCGTTTCCGGATCTGTGACGGCGTCCCCTGCCCGAGACCGAGCTCATCGACCGGAATCCGGACCGTCTGGCCGAAGCCGACATCGAGGACGAAGCCGTCCTCGTCCCAGCTATCGAGTGTCCCGACGTACGTCTCGCCGTCTTCGTGGTCGGCGACCAGCTCGCCGAACTCCTCCCGGAGGAGGTTCTTCGCGACGGTCTCGTCCGGGCCGTCGAGGGTCACCGTCGGGAAGTCGTCGTCACGGAGGCCGATGTCGTACGCCACGTCGAGGTCGCCGAGTTCGTTGCCGACCATCGAGCGCAGGCCGTCGAGCGTACGGTCCCGGGCGTCGCCGGCGACGTACACTTTTGTACCGAGAACGACCATCAGGCTTCCACGTCCACGTCAGCGTTCAGTTCGTCTCTAAGCTCCTCGAGGCGATTCTCCATCGCGGTGACGAGACGGGTGTTCTCCATCGTCTCGACTTGATTGCCACATTCGGGACACTCGAAGCCGAACTCCATTGCCTCGCCGAACTCGAAGCGGATACCGCAGTGCTCACAGAGGTAGAACTCGTTTTCCCGCTCGTACTCGCGGCGCTCTTCGAGGCCGTCGAGCAGGCGGTGCATCTCCTCTTGCAGTTGTTCGGGGATCTTCTCGTACTGGAACGTCCAGAGGTACGTGAGCCACCCGGAGTCCTCGTCGCGGAGCCGACGATAGGTCGCGAGGTCGTTCTCGTAGAGAATAAACAGCGCTCGGCGAACGTCGTTCAGTTCGAGTCCGAGCTCCTCGGCCAGTTCTTCGTCGGTCACTTCGCCGTCCGGCGGCGCGGCGGCGACCGGCATCCCTTTCGGTCCGACCAGCTCGTGGAGGTATTTCTGTATGACGGGGTCCTCCAAGAGTTCCTCAAAAGCCATTACCCGCACATCCGGGAGTCATGTGGTTAAAACCATCGGGTCGTCCTCTCTTGAACGCTGACACAGAGGCCGGGACCATGCTACTGGTGGGAAGCACTCGTTGTGCCCGCAGGCAGCCAGCAACAGCGACGGACAGCAGTCCTTTTTCGGGCACCACCGTCACCGTAATCCGTCGCCACGACCCCCGCTATTCGATTTGCTCGACTGGAGTCCGACAGGAGGAGCAGGTCTCTTTGTCGATAGCGACGAAGACGGAGTCACAGGACGGACACTCGTAGAGATTCGACTCAGGTTCGTCGGCCGCGCCGTCACCGCCGGCGGAGCTAGCCTGAACACGGTTGTTCGTCACTGCACCGGCCTCTGGTCCGTTGTCTGACTGCCCCTTCCCACCCGAGAGTACATCCGAGACGGATTTTTTGATTTTGTCTAGCATCACGAGTTGCTGCAGGATAGTAGTCATTTGAATTACTTTAACAGCTGTGGTTTTCAGGCCACCGACAGTTTCAGGCGACTTTGTTGACTGGCGAACAGTCAGAGGTCGTCGAGCGGTCGCGGCGATGCCTGTTCGTATTCGATGACATCGAACCCGTCGTGGGGCTCCCGGGACAGTTCTGTCCACTCCGCGCCCAGATCTGGTAAATACCGGTCGCCCTCGTTGTGTTCGTGGATACGGCTGAGGAAAACCCGGCCGGCGAACGGGAGGAACAGGTCGTACACCGCCTCGCCGCCGATGACGTAAGTGACTGGTGGTGAGCGTTCTGCGCCAGCGCTGTCGCCAGCGAACGCCCCGCTCGCGCCGGCGCGAGCGGCTGCTTCGACAGCGATCTGCGGCGTTGTGGCGTACTCAACTGTCTCCGAATCGGCGCTCCGGCTGTCGTCGCTCGTCAGGACGACGGTGTAGCAGTCCGGGATGGGCTTCATCGATTCGAACGTTCGCCGCCCGAGGATGATTGGGTGGCCGGCGATGCGGTTCTTGTACTGGCGCACGTCCTCTGGGTAGTGCCAGGGAACGCCGCCATCTAGGCCGATGACGTTGTTTTCGTCTGCAGCGACTACGAGTACCAGTTCGGTGTCGGGTATCATCGTCATTTGTATCCAAGCGCCTCCAGTCGGTCGTCAAGATCTCCGGCAAACTGCGTGTCAGACGCATCCTCGAACTCGGTGTAGCCGTCGAGCGGCGTCGCGATAGCCACGTCGGCGTACCGGTCGCTGTCGAAGTGGTTCCGGACGACAGTGGCGTCGATATCGCGGTCCTCGACCGTGCCGCCACAGCCTTTGATGACGGATTCGTGGGCACTGTCGCCCCACGCCGCCCGTTTTCGGACCTCGTCGCCGGGCCGGTCGTGGTAGACCAGGCGAGCGTGTTTTGCGAACGGGGCAGCGTCGCCACAGACCCGTTCGGCCTCCTCGCGCATTGCCGGGCCGATGGGGGCCTGTGACGCGACGACAGTCCCGTTCGGCGAGGCAAACGCCGGGCCGTCCGCGTTGCCGTCGCCGAGCGCCATCGCGCGGACGGCGTCGGGGAACCGGCTGAGTGTCGCCAGGTCGGTGACGCGGTGTCCCTCCCGCTGGCCGGGAGCACGGACGACGAGCGGGACGTGATACATACTGTCGTGGGTTCCGATACGGTGGCTGACGGCTGGTGGTTCTTCGGGAATCGCTGTCGGTTCGCCGAAGCCCTCGCCGTGGTCGCCGACGAAGACGACCAGCGTGTCCTCAAGCACGCCCTGCTCGTCCAGCCCCCGGATCAGCGTCTCGAAGATAGCGTCGGCCTGCCGGACCGCGCCGTCGTATATCTGTTCGAGAATGCTGGCAAAGCCAAGCGAGAGGTTCCCCGAGAGGAACTCCCAGTGCCACTTGAACCCCATCGACTCCTGGAGTTCGCGGGAGCGCTCGTCGCTCCACTCGTCGTACTCGGCGAGCGGTTCGTACGGGCGGTGGGTGTCCATCAGGTTGATGCAGGCAGCCCACTCGCTCTCCCGGTCGTCGACCCACTCCAGCGTTCGGTCGGCGTACCAGAAGCCGTTGGGCCAGTCGCCCAGCGAGCCGTTCGTCTCGTAGGCCGAGTCATACTGCTCGGGCGAGCCGACCGCCGTCTGGAACACGTCGTCGAGCCCCGATTCGTGGTCGGTCAGGAACGGATTGTCGGAGAACAGCCCCGTGTCATAGCCCGCATCGGCAAGTTCTTCGAAGATTGTGTGGCCAGCGTCGAGTCGAGCGGTGTGGTCGACGCCGTGTTCGTGGGTCTCGTGGCCCGTGAACATGCTGACGTGGCTGGGGACGGTCCAGTTGCTCGGGCTGCGAGCCTGCGTGTACACCGTCGCCTCCTCGGCAAAGGCGTCAAGAAAGGGCGTCGTCTCCCGGCGATAGCCCAGTACGGAGGTGCTCCGGGCGCGGAGACTGTCAGCGACGACGAGCAACACGTTGTGACGCGACATCTGAGCGTGAGTTAGCGTCGAGCGATAAAAGGCCCGCGGCACAACTGCGTGGGTATCACTCCTCGTCGGGGTCGACGACTCGCTTGCCGGTTTCCTGCGGGACGACCACCCGGTCGGGGTTCTCCCACTCGCGGTCCAGTTCCCGGCCCTCGAACAGGCGGTCGAGGAAGACGGCCAGTGAAGCGACCTCGGAGTGTGGCTGGTTGGTGACGCCGACGTTCCAGTCGGCGTGTTCGTACACCTCGAAGGGGACTTTCTCCGCGCCGACGACGACCAGCAGCGGTTCCGCTGTGTGGGCCTCTCGAACGTCGGCCTCGACCTCCTGGACTGGCTCGCCGTACATCGTCAGGTGGACGACGCGCCCCTCGAAATCGCGGATGAGCCGCTTTGGCTCCTCCGTCGAAGCCACGTCGAAGGGGCCACCGAACCGGTCGGTGATATCGATGACGGTGTCGGCCTGGTTGCGCGCGGCGTTGGCCAGCACGACCTTGTCGGCCCCGAGCGCGCGTGCGGTCAGCCCAACGTGGGTCGTCATCCGCTCGTCCCGGCCGGGCCGGTGGCCCAGTCGGAGCACCGTCACCTGTGGGGAATCCTTCATCCGTCGCTCCGTGCGGCTTCAATGGCGGCCCGGACCGGTTCGTAGGAGACCTCACTCCATTCGACCCGCTCGTCGTTGACGTACACGGCTGGCGTTCCCTGAACGCCACGGTCAATGCCGGCTTCGCGGTCACCGGAAACTGTCGGGCGGTACAGTTCTCCCGTCGCGGCCGCTCGAACAGTCTCGCCGTCGATGTCGATGCCCTCCGTCAGGTCGGCGTAGGTGTCCGGCCCCAACTGATTCTGGTTCGCGAACAGGCGCTCGGAGTAGGTGAAGAAGGCCTCGTCGCCGGCGTTGTCCTGTACGGCACGCGCAGCGCTTGCGGCCTGCCACGACACTGCCTCGTCGACCGGAATCGGGAAGTCGTGGAACTCATAGCGGATGGCTCCATCAGTGAGGTAGTCCTCCCGAACCTGCGGGTAGACGGATTCCGAGTAGGTTGCACAGTGTGGACAGGCGTAGTCTTCGTACACCGCAACCGTAACGTCGGCCTCTGGGTCGCCCGCGACGGGCGTCGAGAGCGGCTGGCCCGGTGCGGGCGTCGGCGTCGCCGTCTCCGTTTCGGCCGACTCAGAACCGCCGCCGGCACATCCGGCTAGCGCGCCGAGGGTAACGGTCGTCGCCGAGAGAACGCTACGGCGAGTGAATCGGGTCATAACCGACCCTCACAGGGGAAGCTATAAAACGACGTTGTCATCTGTTACGTGGCCACCGACTTCACCGAAATCGGCTGCGACCACAACGTTTTTTCTCGCATAGGAAGCATCGCACCTATGGACGTATCAGAGAAGCGAATAGTCGTCACCGGCGGGGCGGGCTTCATCGGGTCACATCTGGTTGAGCGCCTTGTTCCGGATAACGACGTACTGGTTGTCGACAACGAAGCGAACGGACAATCCGAGTGGGTCCATGAGGACGCGACCTATCTGGATGGTGACCTCACCGACCCCGGCGCCGTCGCCGAGGCCATCACCAGCGATGTTGACCTCGTCGTCCATCTAGCGGCGTCGAAACTGGTCGACACGGACACGCCCCGCCGGCAGTTCGAGGACAACAGCGACATCACGTACAACATCCTCGAACGGATGCAAGAGGCCGGCGTCGAGAACCTCGTGTTTACGTCGTCGTCCACTGTATACGGCGAAGCGCCGCGGCCGACCCCGGAGGACTACGCGCCGCTTGAGCCGATTAGCGTCTACGGCGCGACAAAACTGGCCGAGGAATCCCTTGTCTCGACGTACGCCCACAGCCACGACATCCAGTCGTGGGTGTTCCGGTTTGCGAACATTGTGGGGCCGCGCCTGCGCGGTGCGGTCATTCCTGATTTCATCGAGAAACTCACCGAGGACCCGTCGACGCTGACGATTCTCGGTGACGGCCGGCAAGAGAAGTCCTATATGCACATCTCCGAGTGCATCGACGCGATGCTGTTCGCCGTCAAACACGCCGACAAGGACCACAACGTGTTCAATCTCGGGACGCGGACGACCACATCGGTCGACCGCATCGCCACTATCGTCGCTGACGAGATGGATATCGACCCCGAGTACGAGTACACCGGCGGTGACCGCGGCTGGACGGGTGACGTGCCGCGAATGCGCCTCTCCGTCGACAAGCTCTCGGCACTGGGCTGGGAGCCCGAACAGTCGAGCGACGACGCGGTGCGACAGTCGACCCGCGAACTGCTCGAAGAACTCTGAGCGCGGATTCAGGCCGGGTACGTACCGTTCAGTTGTGCTTTTTCCACGACGTGGCCGCTGGCCGCGTCGTACACGTCGTCTTTATCGGCTGCCGGGGAGCGGTCAAGCGTCGTATCTAGCGCGTACAGGAGGAACCGATACGTGTGCTCCCGGTCCGGCGGATTCGGACCGCCCCAGCCAACCTCACCGAAGTCGTTCTGTCCTTCTGTGGCCTCATCGGGCTCCCACCCCGCCGGTATCCGACCAATATCCGGCGGGATGTTCCAGACGAGCCAGTGGTCCCACACCTTTCCGGCCGGCTCCTCGGCGTCCGGGTCGTCGACGATGAGGAGGAGCGACGACGCGTCCGACGGAACGTTTTCGATTTCTAGCGGTGGGTTCGTGTTTGCCGCCGAGTAGCCGTGTTCCTCGGGGATACGGTCCCCGTCGTCGAAGGCCGGACTTCGGAGCTGTAGGTCTGCCATGTCGGGAGATATGACAGACAAACACAAAAACGTCGTCCCGGCAGCCATTTGCGGCTCCGCGCCGAACCGCCGGACGTGCAGGTCGTGGGCTACCGCGCGCGGGTCGACGAACACGCCGCGCTCCTGTTGGCCGAGGACGGGAGCGTGACTACTGAGCGACTGGACCCGAACACGGACCTTTCCTACACGCTCGGTGAGCGCCACTGCGCCGGCGCGGTCGACGGCGACCGACATTTTCACTGCGACAATGACTCTGCGCCGTACTGCCCGGAACACACCGACATCTGGCCGTGTGCCCGCTGTACCGGTGACTGCAACAAGCCCCTCGACACCTGCGACGAGGAACACGCGGTGTATCTGGCGGCGTTCGCGCCGGATGTCATCAAGGTCGGCGTCACCCGCTCCTGGCGGCTGGAAACACGGCTCCGTGAGCAGGGGGCTGACAGGGCCGCCCACCTCCGGACCGTCGCCGACGGCCGTATCGCCCGGCAGGTCGAGGCCGACATCGCCGTTGAGTTGGGCGACCGGGTCAGAGTTCCCACGAAGATATCGGGATTCGACCAGTCCGTCGACACGGACTGGTGGGCGTCGCTCTGTGAGCGCTATGACCCGCTGGCGACCTACGACTTCGAGTACGACCTGCCCCTCTCGGACCGTCCGATGGCCGAAACCCTGGCGACGGGGACCGTCCGGGGGACGAAGGGACGAGTCGCCGTGCTTGAGAACAACGGCAGTGTCTATGCTGTCGACCTCCGACAGCTCGTCGGCTACGAACTTACCGACGGCGGGACCGACCGCGACCTCCAGTCGAGCCTCGGTGCGTTCGGGTAACACTGGAGACTGGCGTCGCTGTAATCCACACTTGACAGTGCAGAAGACATTTAAACGCGGCTGTTGCCCTTCCTCGTGTGCGACGTGAAACCCTCCTGACCGGTGGCGTGGTCGTGGTCGTCCTGACCATGCTCATCGGTGCAACAGCGGTCCCCGGCGCGCTCTCCGAACCCGAGGACAACGTTCGTGAGAGCTATCTCGACCTCCGCGAGACGACCATCGAACCGGCCGCCGTCGACGGCCAGACAGTGACGCTCGCCATCGACGCCCGACTCTCTCACCGCGGTGGTCCCGCCGAGAACGTCACCGTCGAGACGCGAGCTATCGACGCGGACACCGGCCTCGTCGCAACGACGACGCGACAGTCGGTCGGCACAGTCGAAGGGGAACGAGAGGTATCGGTGCGGTCAAACATCACAGTCGAGCGGGCGGGCGGCTATCGGATAGACACGATCGTCTACGAGGACGGGAATCGGGTCGAAACCGGCCAGCAGTCGGTCCAGAACGTCGACGCGCTCACACCGGCGTACGCCCGCAGTACCGTGACGTTCCAGCGCTTCGAGAACGCTGGCGTGCCGCTGGACTCCATCACCTACCGGATCGACGGCGTCGCGGACAACCAAACGACGCTGAACGTCTCGGTGTACGTCACGAACGCCGGCAACAATCCGTCTGATGACCTTTCGCTCCGGCTCCGGGCGCGTCAGGCTGACTCGAACGTCATCGCCGACGAGTCGACCGTGCGGGTCGGCCAGATTCGCCCCGGCCGAACGGAGATCGTCAGAACCCAGCTAACGGTGCCTGACGACTACAACTACTGGCTCGACGGGATGTTGCTCTCCGACGGCGTCATCGTCGGGACCGAAAGTTCCCCGGCGAACCTCCATCCGACGGAGCGCCTGCAGGAGAACGAAACCCGGCAGGAAGTCGGCTTCCAGTCCAGTGACTTCGAGCAGGACCGCCCCGAAGAACGAGGGATGGACGAACCACAGCAGACTGCGGCCGGAGAAGGTCCCGGCTTCACGGCGCTGGTCGGCCTGATTGCCGTCCTCGCAAGCGCGCTCCTCATCGCACGGAGACAGACCAATGAGTGATACCTCCAACACCGACACAGTGGCACAGGATATTGACGCGGATACCGACGACGCTGTCGGCGAGACCGATGAGGACTCGGGGCCGGCGATCGCCCTCTACGCGCAGTGGGCAGTGTTTGCTATCCTCACGCTCGTCGCGCTCATCGCGACACTCCAGTTCTACTTTTCCGCGTCGTCGGCGATTGATACGTTCGTCACCGACAGATATCGACCGCTGTTCAACGCGGCGTTCAACCTCGCCGTGGTGCTCGGCTGCGGACTGGGGCTCTCGGTGCTGGTCCGACGACTCGCCTGAGCCCGTCCCCAGCCATATCAGGTACCCACAGTCGGCGTTTCAGTAATCCGAGGTTTCAGGCACCTGTCAGCCATACGTCGAGAGGGATATCATGACCCAACGACGCGCGACGCGGCGACGATTCCTGATGGGCTGCAGCGCCATCGCCAGTGTGGGGCTGGCCGGCTGTACCGGCGGCGATGAGTCGACTGCCACTGACTCGACGCCGTCACCCACTGACGATGGTGATGCCGAACCCACGACGACAACCGACGAGCCGCCGGCAACCGACACCGCGACAGCGACGCCGGACCAGGAAGCCGTCGAGACGCTCGTCTCGGTCGGCGGCGACCGCGTACCGGAGAACATGGCCCTCGGTCCTGACGGCGGCCTGTACTTCGGTATCACGGCCGGCGAGGTTCGGCGCGTCCCTGCGGCAGAGACCGGCGCGACCGGCCTTTCCCTCGAAGATACCGAACAGATTGCGACGCTGCCCGGCGCGATTGGCGTCGAAGCAGCGCCCGATGGAACGGTATACGTCGCCGTCGCCACACAGGACGATCAGGCTGGCGTCTGGGAAATCCCGCTCGACGGCGACGCGGCGCAACTCGTGGAGATGGGCGGGTTCCCGAACGACATCCACTACGATGCTGACCAGGAGCGCCTGCTGGTGACCGAATCGCAAAACGGCGTGGTCTACGCGGTCACGACCGACGGCGAGCGGTCGACCTGGCTGGATGACGACCGGCTGGAAACGGAGAGTTTCGGCGCGAACGGAATCACCCGCGACGCCGACGGCGACATCTTCGTCGCAGTGACGCGAGCCCCCGAAGAAACTGGCCGCTTGCTCCGCGTTCCGGTTGAGTCGGACGGCGCTGCCGGCGAGCCTTCGATGTTCTTCGAGGGCGGGGCGATATTTGGAGCCGACGGGATTACCAGCCGAGACGGCGACATCTACGTCGCGGCCAACAGCCAGAACCGCGTCGTCAGAGTGACTGCGGACGGGACCACGGACGTCGTCGCAACGGCGGACGACGGGCTGGTGTTCCCTTCCGATGTGCTCTTCGGGACCGGCGACCAGCAGGAGTCGCTGTTCATCTGTAACTTTGCGAACCAGTCACCCGAAGACGGCGCAATTCTCCGGACCAGCGTCCCCCGCTGACCGACCGTTTATCGAGTCTGTCTTCGGACGGCAACCCTTTTCAGCGGCCCAACCAAATCCGAGCGTATGGCAGACGATGAACCTGAAGACGCTGGCGAATCGGCGGATGCGACCGAGGAAGGCGGCGAGGAGAAGTCCTTCCGCGAGCGAGTCGAGGAGATCCGACAGCAGCGCGCCGAGGAGCGCGAAGAAGGCGAGGGCGACGGCGAAGAGATGAGCCGCGAAGAGCGCATGGAAGAGATGATGGGCGGTGGCGGCGGCCCCGGCGGCATGGGCGGCGGCAACCCCTTCGCACAGATGATGGGCGGCATGATGGGCGGCGGCCCCGGCGGTCCCGGTCCGGGCGGCCCCGGCGGCATGGGCGGCGGCCCGCCAGGGCAGCGCGAGGAATCGGGCGGGAGCGACAACGAGGAACTTACGCGAGAGATGCGAAAGCTCCGGGACGAAGTCCACGATATGCGACGCTCGCTCGACCGCATCGCTGACGCGCTCGAAGACTAACGGAACTCGGTTCGCCGACGTTTTTGCAGACAAACGAGGCAGCGATATCTCACTCCGACAGATAGCGTCTGCTCGTTATCGAACAGCGGTCGGGCAGCGACCATTTCTCAACGGAACAGCGGTGGAGTGACGAGGGTCACTGAACGAGTGCCAGCAAGCCCCCAGACGGACGCCGTGCCAGTCGCTACGAATCACAAAACGAGACGCCGGTAATCTCGAAGCGTGTGCCACCATCAGCACTATCCCGAACGCTGATCTCCCAATCGTGTGCCGCTGCAACTTTCCGGGCGATACTGAGCCCGAACCCGGTCCCCTCCGTACTCGTTGAGTAGCCGGCTTCGAACACTGTCTCTCGCTCGTCTTCGGGGATGCCGGGGCCGTCGTCCGCGACGTAGAATCCGTCGTCTAACGCTCCGACCGTTACGGTCACGTCTGCCCCGGCGTGCTCGACCGCGTTCCGGACGAGGTTTTCGAATAACTGCTTCAGGCGGCTCTCGTTTGCCAGGACAGTCCGGTCGATATCGGTGACGAGTGTCGCATCGGCCGTCTCGACGGTCGTCCAGCAATTTTCGGCGAGCGACGCGAGCGCGACCGATTCGCGGTCGGTGACGGTCTCACCGTCCTGTGCCAGCGTGAGCAGGTCGGTTATCAGCGTGTCCATTCGCTCGTGTGCCTGTTCGACAGCGGCCAGATGCTCACTCTCGTACTGTTCGCGTGCCAGTTGCAGTCGTCCCTGTGCAACGTTCAGCGGATTCCGTAGATCGTGTGAGACGACGCTCGTGAACGCTTCGAGCCGGTCGTTGTGGTGTTCGAGGTCCCGTTCGCGGTCGCGTAACTGTTCGGTCCCTTCGACCTGCTTGAGCGCGCTGATGATGTGTCCGGCCAGAATCTCTCCGAGAATGACGTCTCGTTGGTCGAACGCCGCGTTTGTCCCCGAGCCGGCCAGCAGGATTCCATGCCTGCCGAGCGGGAGATATAGTTCGCTTTTGATTGGCGTGTCCGGGTTGTAGATGTCCGGGTCAGCGTGGACATCATCGACTGCGAGTGCATCGCCGGACTCGTAGACGCGCCACGCGATGCTATCTCCGGGCGTGAAGGTCGGCAAATCCTCTACCAGGTCATATATCCCGTCAGAGGCGGCGACCGGTTTGAGCGTCCGTTCGGCCTCGTTGTAGAGGTGGATCGTGTTGGCTTCGAGTCCCAGTACCGTGCGGGCCGTCTCGACGCCGAGTTCGGCCACTTCCTCGCGCGTGTCTGCCTGGAGCAGGTCCTGCACCGACTCACTGAGAGCTTTGAGGCGGTGTTCGTGTTCTTTCCGTTCGGTAATGTCCCGTTGGAACCCAACGTAGTTGACGACCGTTCCGTCCTCGTCGCGGACTGGGGCGATAGACACCTGATTCCAGAACATCGTCCCGTCCTTCCGGTAGTTCCGGAGTTCGACCGACACAGGTTCACCCTCATCGATGGCCGCCCGCATCGCGTCGACTGGCTCGGACTCAGTCGCTTCGCCCTGCAAGAACCGGCAGTTTCGGCCACGCACCTCCGACTCCGTGTAGCCGGTCAACTCCAGAAACCGCCTGTTGGCGTAGGTTATCGGGGTATCATCCTGCTTGGGGCCGGTGAGTATGATGCCGATAGGAGCCTCGTTCATGGCGCGTTTGGTCCGAGAGAGTTCCCGTTCACCGTCTCGCCGCTCAGAAATATCCCGGACCGTACAGACCAGTTCACCGCGGTCGGTCCGTGCGAGCACGTGGTCCTCGGTGAACGTGCTCCCGTCCGCACGGAGTCCGGTTGTTGTGCCTGTCCAGTATCCGTTTTCCTGAACGGCCGGAATGATATCGTCGTAGATTCGAGGGATATCCGCCTCTCGATACAGCAGTTCCCAGTGTTTCCCGCGCATCTCCGCCGGATCGTACCCGTATAGGTCTGCGTACGCTTCGTTGACGAAGATGAACTCCCCATCTTCGTCAAGGATACTGATGCCCTCCTGTGCGGTCTCGATGGCATCGAGTTGGCGGTTCCGCTCTCGCTTGACACGCTGAGACTCCACTGCGTTGGTGATTCGGTTCGCGAGCACCGCGTACTGGTCGGTGCCGCTCTCTTTCTGCAGATAATCGGTGACTCCGGCCGAGATAGCGTCGCTTGCGATCTCCTCGGAGCCTTTGCCAGTGTACAGAATAAATGGAAGCGACCCGTATTCCTCGCGGACGGCTTCGAGGAACTGGATGCCGTTCCGCTCGGGCATATCGTAGTCGGAGACGACACAGTCGATGTCGTTGTCAGCTAGGATTTCTAGCCCCGCTGTGGCGGACGTCGCAGTCTGCACGTCTACCCGGTCGTCTTCGCGTTCCAGAAACGTCGCTGCCATGTCGGCAAATCCCGGCTCATCATCGACGTGGAGAATGCAAATTGTCTCAGCGATAGCAGTCATATCTTTGGGTAGTAGTCACACATTATAGGATGCTGAATTAAAAGACCATCTCTGAAACCGGAAGGTAACATATGCCCGTCATTGACGGGCTACGTGTTCCATCTTTCGGCCCCGATTAATTATAAATAATTTACATTTCTGTAAGGTTCTTGCGGGTCGCTATCCCTGGCCGACCATCTCGTCTTCGTCTTCCCACTCCTGTTCGCGGAGCTCGTACTTCTGGACCTTCCCAGTTGCTGTCGTGGGCAGTTCCTCGACGAACTCCACGCGGCGAACGACTTTGTAGGTCGCCAGCTGTTCGCGGGTGAACGTCCGGAGGTCCTCAGCTGTCACGCCCGGGTTGTCGGGATCGCCCGAATTCGGGACGACGAAGGCCTTCGGCGTCTCGCCCCACTCGTCGCTCGGGGCGGGGATAACTGCGACATCGCTGACGGCGTCGTGTTCGTAGAGCGTGTCCTCTAGTTCGATGCTGGAGATGTTCTCGCCGCCGGAGATGATGATGTCCTTCTTGCGGTCGCGGATGGCAACCATGCCGTCCTCGTCGACCGTCGCCAAGTCGCCCATGTGGTAGTAGCCCTCGACGCGGTCGGAGAAGGCCTCTTCCGTCTGTTCGGGTTTGTTCCAGTACCGGTCCATCACCTGATTGCCGCGGACGACGACCTCCCCGAGCGTCTCGTCGTCGTGTGGCACGTCGTTGCCGTCCTCGTCGACGACCCGGACATCGGTCCCGAGGTAGCCGATACCTTGGCGCTTCTTGACGCTGAAGCGGGCATCGCTCCCGTCCTCAAAGAAGCGCCGGGCGTCCGAGGTCGTGACGAGCGGGCCGGTTTCGGTCGCGCCGTAAACGTGTTTCAGGTACCAGCCGAAGTCGTCCTCGACGGTTCGGATGACGGCCTCCGGCGGTGCGCTGCCGGCCGTCGCGATGCGCACGTCGTTCGCACCGGTCGTCTCGATTTCCCCGTCGTGGGCCGCATAGCGATCCGCAAGGATGTTCAACACCGTCGGCGCGCCACAGAGATAGGACACGTCCTCAGTCCTGACGGCGTCAAAGATGCCTTCGGCATCAACACCGCGGGTGCAGACGTGTTTCGCGCCCATCCCGGTGACCGAGAAGATGTGCCCCCAGCCGTTGACGTGGAACATCGGGAGCGTCCAGAGGTAGACATCGTCGTCCGAGATTTCCTGATGGAGCGCAACGATGTAGGCGTGGAGTGTCTCGGTCCGGTGGGTCCGACAGACACCCTTCGGGTCGCCGGTGGTTCCCGAGGTGTAGTTGATGGTGATGAGGTCGTCCTCGTCCATCTCTGGCCGCTCGTAGTCGGTTCCCGCCTCCTCGATGATTTCGTCGAAGGACTCCCAGTCGCCGTCGACGGCATCCGTGTCGTTGGTGACGAAGATGTCGGTGGGCACCTCGTCCCGAATCGGCTCGATTTTATCCGCGTACTCGTAGTCCGCGTAGACGGCGTCGACCTCGGCGTCCGAGAGGATATATTCGAAATCGTCCGGCACGAGCCGGTAGTTCAGCGGCGTGTGGACCGCGCCCAGCTGCATGGTTCCGTAGGCCGCTTCGAGCTGGTAGTGCGTGTTCGGGTCCAAGACGGCCACCCGGTCCCCCTTCTCGATGCCACGGGCAGCCATCGCCGCGGAGAACCCGTCGGCTCGCTCCCCGAACTCGTCGTACGTGAAGCGCTCACCGGTCGTGGCGACGATAGCCTCTTTGTCCCCGTAGTATTCCCGCGCACGGTCGAGAAAATCCGTGGTAAGCAGTGGCTTATGCATCTCAGGCTATCGTATGGTTAATCATGATAAAGTGGTTGTGATACTCCCCTGATTTTGCTGTCTCGGCACCGGTCATATTTAGGGTGCCTGTCGAACCACAGTCGCTTTGAGGATAGCGTCCCCAGTTTTCAGCAATGAGTACAGCGACGGCGGACGTTTCGAAGCGGCAGGCGTGGGTGATGGCCGCGCGGCCACAGACACTGCCTGCCGGGGCCGCGCCGGTCATCGTTGGGATGGGCCTGGCAGTCCACGCCGGTGTCTTCGCTCTGTTGCCGGCAGTCGCGGCGCTGGTGGGTGCGCTGCTTATCCAGATTGGAACGAACTTTGCGAACGACTACTACGACGCGGTAAAGGGGGCCGACACCGACGAGCGTGAGGGATTCACCCGTGTGACCGCTGGCGGCCTCATCGACGCCGAGGAGGTCAAGCGGGCGATGATAGCGACCTACGGCCTCGCTGTCGTCATCGGCGTCTATCTCGTCGCCGTCGGCGGTCTCCCCATCGTCGTGGTTGGCCTCTCGGGCATCGCCGCCGGGGTTCTCTACACCGGCGGTCCGTTCCCCTACGGCTACCGCGGTCTCGGCGACCTGTTCGTGTTCGTTTACTTCGGTCTCGTCGCTGTGACCGGCACATATTACGTGCAGGCCGTGGCGAGCGCAAGCGGCGTCGGCACGTTTCCGATGACGCTACCGCCGGGGTCGGTCACTGCCGCCGCTATCACGGCAAGTCTCCCGGCAGCCGGCCTGTCGACGGCGATTCTCGTCGTCAACAACATCCGAGACCGCGAGACGGACCGCGCCGCTGGCAAGAAGACGCTGGCCGTCTATCTGGGCTACGGCTGGAGCCGCGTCGAATTTCTCCTGATGGTCGGGATGGCCTACGTCGTCCCGGTCGTGTTCGCCCTCGATAGCCAGTACGGACTGGCGGCACTGGCCCCGCTGCTGACGCTGCCACTGGCGGCGACTATCTCGAAAACAGTCCTCACACAGACCGACGGCGACGCACTGAACCCGACGCTCGAACGGGTCGGTCAGACGCTGTTCGCCCACTCCGTCCTGTTCGCGGCAGGTCTCGCCGCCACACAGCTACTATGAAGGTCGATTCGTTCTTCCTCCCGCTGTCGAGTCCGCTCGCGACCGCCCGCGAGACGATTAGCCAGCGTTCGGGGTTCGTCGTCCGCTATGACCACCGCGGCGAAACCGGCGTCGGCGAAGCCACGCCGCTCCCGGGCTGGACGGAGTCGCTCGACGACTGCCAGCGCGGGCTCAACGACGCTGCCACGGTCGCAGCCGACGGTGGGCACACAGATGTCTTGCTGTCGCTGGACGCCGCATCGGTTCCTGCCGCCCGACACGGCTTTGCGACCGCGCTACTGGACGCCGACGCCAGAGCCGACGGCGTGCCGCTGTACCAGTGGTTCGACTCCGAGAGGCACTGCAATCGCGTCCCGGTCAACGCGACAGTCGGCGACGGGTCTCCAGCCGAGACCGCCGACGCCGTCGAGCGAGCGGTTGAGGCCGGCTACGATTGCTGTAAGCTCAAGGTCGGGAAGCGAACCGTCGACGAAGACGTGGCGCGCGTTCGGACCGTCCGCGAGCGGGTGGGCGACGACGTGACATTGCGAGCCGACGCCAACGGCGCGTGGTCCCGTGACCAAGCGCAAGACGCCGTCGACCGCCTCGCGCCGCTGGACGTGGCCTACGTCGAACAGCCGCTTCCGGCCGACGACCTCACCGGGCACGCCGAATTGCGGGGCTCCGGGGTCGGCGTCGCGCTCGATGGATCCCTCGTCGACCGCCGGGTCGACAGCGTCCTCGATGCCGACGCAGCCGACGTGCTGATACTGAAGCCGATGGTGCTGGGCGGCCCCGGCAACGCCCACACGCTGGCACTCCGGGCACGCGAACAGGGTGTCGAGCCGGTCGTCACGACGACCATCGACGCCGTCGTTGCCCGTCTTGCGGCGCTGCACGTCGCCGCCGCGATTCCCAACGTGGCCGCGTGCGGTCTGGCGACTGGCGACCGACTGGCGGCCGACCTCGCGCCGGACCCGACGACAGTAACGGATGGTGCGATGTCGGTCCCCCAGTCGACCGGTCTGGGAATCGATCCGACAGAGGTGGGGACCGATGCGTGACCCCCTCAATTGGCCGACACAGGACCTCGTAACGCACCGCGCCGACACGACACCCGACCGAACGGCGATGGTCGCGGCGGCCTCCGGGAACGCGGTCACCTACCGGAAACTCGATGCTGCCGTCGATGCGGTGGCTGCCGAACTCGACCGGCGGGTCGACGCCCCGGACGCCACCGTCGCGACGCTCCTGCCGACACGGCCGGCAGTCGGGACGCTCCTGTTTGCGGCGATGCGACTGGGGGCGACACTCGCGCCGCTGAACGTCGAACTCGACGCGGCGACGCTCCAAAGCCAGCTCTCGACAGTTGACGCGGACCTGCTGGTCTGTGGAGACAGCACCGCGTCGCTGGCGGCCGACATCGACGGCTGTCCTACCGTTTCGGTCGACAGGGAACTGTCAGCGGCTGCCGTCGCCGACGAGACAGCAGCGGCGGGTTCGGCTGATGAAACAGCCACCGACGTGACCCCGGCAGCCCTCTCCCGGGCGGACACCCAGCTGGTCATCTTCACCTCGGGGACGACCAGCGAGCCGAAAGGCGTCCGACTGACCGTCGGCAACCTCGTCGCTAGCGCCGTCGCGTCGTCGTACCGCCTCGGCGTGCTTCCGGATGACCGCTGGCTGGTCTGCTTACCGACCTACCACATGGGCGGACTGGCTCCGTTCATCCGGAGCGCGCTATACGGCACTGCGGCCGTCGTCCAGCGGTCGTTCGACGCCGACGCGACACAGCAGGTGCTCGCGGAACACGGGGTGGCGGGCGTCTCGCTGGTGCCGACGATGCTCTCGCGGCTGCTGGACGCTGGCTGGGAACCACCGGCCTCGCTCCGCTTCGTCCTGCTCGGTGGCGGGCCGGCCAGCGAGACGCTCATCGAACGGTGTCGGGAGCGGGACGTACCGGTCTATCCCACCTACGGGATGACCGAGACGGCGTCACAGATAGCGACGGCGCGGCCCGAGACAGCCTTCGAACACGCCGGCACCGTCGGCCAGCCGCTCGTGTTCACCGACGTGACGGTCGTCGCTGACGGGGCCGCCTGTGACCCCGGCGAACGTGGCGAGATAGTCGTCGACGGCCCCACTGTGACGCCGGGCTATCTGAACGGCGACGATGACGCGTTCAGCGACCACGGCTTTCGGACCAGCGACATCGGCTACCGGGACGCGGACGGCCACCTCTGGGTCGAAGGCCGTGTCGACGACCAGATCGTGACCGGCGGAGAGAACGTCGACGCGTCGACGGTTGCTGACACCATTCGCGAACACCCGCCAGTCGAGGACGCGGCCGTCGTGGGACTCGCCGACGAAGAGTGGGGCCAGCGCGTCGCTGCACTGGTCGTCGGGAATGTATCGCCCGAGGCGGTTCGCGACCACTGCGCCGAGCGACTCGCCGCCTACGAAGTCCCGAAGACGGTGCGGGCTGTTGATTCGCTCCCACGGACGGCCTCAGGGACCGTAGACCGGGCCGCCGTCCGGTCGCATTTCGGGACTGCCAGCGAGTCGAACGAATCGGCATAGCGGATCGGGGCTCGCGGCCAAGCGGTTTTCTACGTCGATAGCGTATGCAGTTCCGTGTGTACAATCGTCCTCGCGTGGCAGGTCTTCGACGGCACGCCGGTCGCGGTCGCGGCGAACCGCGACGAGCGGCTCGATAGGCCGTCACAGCCGCCACAACAGCGCCACTGGGGCAGTCGCGTCGTCGCACCGGCTGACGAGGAAGCCGACGGGACGTGGATCGGCTACAACGAGCACGGCCTGCTAGCGGCGGTGACGAACCGCTGGGTCGACGCCGACCTTGCCGGCGACCGCTCGCGCGGCCTGCTCGTCCGGGACGCGCTGAGTCACGAGAGCGCGGAGTCAGCCGCCCGCGCCGTCGAGCAAGCGACCAGAGACGCCGAATACTCAGGATTCAACCTTTTGCTGGCAGACGAGAACGCCGCCGTCTTGCTGGAATGGGACGGCCAGCTCGCGGTCCAGAACTTCCAGCCCGGCGTTCACGTCGTCGTCAACGTTGGCGCGGACGGCGACTACCGGATTCCAGCCCATCGGCCCGATGCCGGCGAGGAGCAAGCGAACAACGCGACGCGGTTGCGCGAGGCGCTGGTTCCGGAGCCCGGCGAAGCCGCCGACGAATGGATTGATCGGGCAGGCGAAACCATCAGCGACCACGAGTACGGCGTCTGCGTCCACGGTGACGGATTCGGGACGCGGTCGTCGTCGCTCATCACACTGGGTGCTGCCCACGAGTATCGGCACGCGGCCGGGCCGCCATGCCGGACGCCGTACCGCCCGGTCGAAGGTCAGATTTAAGCGGCCGACTCACGGTATGAGTAATACATGAGTTCAGCAGCGTCGGAGGCGGACCTTTCTGATGGCGAGCGGGCCGGGCTCGAACTGATTCGTGAGTCCGGTGGCATCCACCAGAGCGACTTCTGGAAGGAACTCGACGTCTCCTCGCGAAAGGGGAGTCGCATCGTCGAGTCCCTGTTCGAGAAGGACCTCATCCAGCGTGAGGAGACGGTGTATGAGGGGCACAACACGTACTACCTGACGCCCGCGGCCCGCGACCTCGACTTCTCGCTTCTGATGGCCGGTGACCAGCTCTCGCCGTTTATCGGCGACGAAGAGGTCGACCCCCACGACGACACCTTCTCGCAGTGGGTCATGACCCTCGCGTACGAGGACTGACCGACGGTTACGCGGCGTGCGTTAGTAGTGCCACGGCACGTCGTCGAAGTCCGGGTCGCGGCCCTCGTTGAACGCGTCCCGCCCCTCCTGGGCCTCGTCGGTCATGTAGGCCAGCCGCGTCGCCTCCCCGGCGAACACCTGCTGACCGACCATCCCATCGGAGTCGAGATTGAATGCGTACTTGAGCATCCGTATCGCCGTCGGTGACTTCTCGTTCATGCGCTTGGCCCACTCTATAGCAGTGTCCTCAAGGTCCTCGTGAGGAACCACGTCGTTGACCATCCCCATGTCGGCGGCTTCGGCGGCGTCGTAGGTCTTGCCGAGGAAGAACACCTCGCGGGCCTTCTTCTGGCCGACCTGTCGCGCGAGATACGCCGAGCCGAAGCCGCCATCGAAGCTCCCCACGTCGGGGTCCGTCTGAAGGAACTTGGCGTGCTCCTCGCTGGCGAGCGTGAGGTCACAGACGACGTGCAGCGAGTGGCCGCCGCCGACGGCCCACCCTGGGACGACGGCGACGACGGGCTTTGGGATGTGGCGGATCTGGCGCTGGACTTCGAGAATGTGGAGGCGGCCGACGTTCTCCGGCGCGTCATCTTCTACGCCGTCGCTCGTCTCTCGTGAGTCGCTTTGCTCCCCGCTCGCTGTGTCCGAGTCGCGTGGCGACTCGCTGTACTCGTAGCCGCTTTCACCGCGAATGCTCTGGTCCCCACCGGCACAGAAGGCCCAGCCGCCGTCCTTCTCGGAGGGGCCGTTCCCGGTCAGGAGAACGCAGCCCACGTCGGTCTGGCGCTTGGCGTGGTCCAGCGCCGTCGCAAGTTCGTCGACCGTCTCCGGGCGGAAGGCGTTGCGCTTCTCCGGCCGGTCGAAGGCGATGCGGACCGCGCCCGTGTCGGTCGAGCGGTGATAGGTGATGTCGGCGAAGTTGAACCGGTCGATGGCTGTCCACCGCTCCGGGTCGAATAGCTCAGAGACCATACCGTGGCTCGGGACGGCCTTCGCAAAAAGATTCCTCGTACGTGTTCCCACAGCAGAGCAAACCCTTTGGTGTCGCGCACGTGAACCGACTAGCGATGCCCTCCACATCGAGGAAAGCGGTGATAGGGATACTCGCTGGCCTCTCTATCGTTGTTGTCGTGTACAGCCTCATCATCGTCCAACAGATTCTACTCGGACTGATTGTGGCCGTGGTCCCCTGGTTCCTCTACCTTCTCGTGCGGTTCATCCTCACGCTCGAACGGATCGCGACGGCACTGGAACGGCTTGCGACAGCGCGTGCCCGCGAGTCGGAACCAGATAGGGATGGACCCGCTGGAAACTACCAGCGGCCGTCGGAGTCATACGGACACAGCACGGAAACCAAAGGAGGCGTAGAGAACGAGTGACCGACGGCGGTCGTGTGCAGCTCCCCTCGCTCACTCGCTTGCAGGTGCTACCCCCGGCATGACAGAGACGTTCTACGAGGTACTGGGCGTTCCAACTGACGCCTCGACGGCGGCTATCGAAGCCGCCTATCGGGAGCGACTGAAGGAAACCCATCCTGACGTGAGCGATGCGGCCGACGCCGGCGAGGCGACACAGCGGCTCATTGAAGCCCGCGACGTGCTCACTGACGAGGGCGAGCGGGCGCGATACGATCGGCTGGGTCACGACGCCTATGTTGCGGGCAAACATGATATACCGGACGACGGGGGCAGTAACGTCTCCGAAGCGGCACAGCGCGCGGGCTATGACGAGTCTGGATCGGCTGGCGACCGAACCGAAGCGAGCACTGACCGAAGTACAGCCCGGACAAACGCCCGGGATCGGGCGCGACGTGAACGGGCTGCCAGAGACCGCGTCGCCGATGACAGAGACGAGCGATCAACCACCGACACTGATGCGTCGTCGAGCAACGAGCAATCGACTGATACGACCAGCGGGACGGCGACCGCGTCGAACTCAGCGTCGACCCGGCGCTCCGGGGCCACCGCGACCAGCGGCTTCAGCGACAACGCCGGCAACGGTGCCACCTGGAGTTCTTCGTCCGCGTACTCCGTCCGCCAGACTGACACCCCGTCCCGCGGGTCGCTTCTGGAGATGCCGACCGGCCGGGGGCTGACGTTGTTTGCCATCACGTTCGCGCTTTATCCAGTACTGCTGTTCAGCGCGTTACTCCCGGCGTTCCCGCTGTGGGTGAACCTGACAATTGGGGTCTGTACCCTCTTTATGATCGGCTACCTCCAGTCCGAACCTACTATCGCAATTATGGTGTTCGGGAGCTGGAGTCTGATGACGGCGGTGCTGCTGGTCACGTTGAATATCAGCGCGTTCTCGCTTGTGGGGGCCCTCGCGCTGTCGGGGACGTGGCTCCCGTTCGGACTGTCGCTGTTGACAGCGTCGGTGTTGCGGCTCTGAAAATCAGCCGCCAGCGAGGGTTTCGGCGACCTGTTCGGTAAGCTGGTCTCTGACTGCGTGGCTGTCACCCGCGTCGAACCGGACCTCGATGACCTGTGTCCCATCTGTCTGGACTGACTCGGCGAACCGCTCGCGGAACTGCCGGCGGTCGGCCACCCGCTCGAACTGCAGGGAATAGAGCGCCTCCGTCGGCTCGAAATCGAGCCCGTGTGGCGTTCGGAACTGGTCCTCGAAGGTGGGATGGTCCTCGATGGGCAGCATGTGGAAGATGCCGCCGCCGTCGTTGTTGAGCAGGACGACCGTCGCGTCTACCGCACAGCGGCCGAGCGCGAGCAGGCCGTTCATGTCGTGGTAGTACGCCAGGTCGCCGGTGACGAGCACGAACGGGTCGGATGTCGCGCTGCCGGCCCCGAGCGCCGTCGAAGTGATGCCGTCGATACCGCTGGCCCCGCGGTTACCCAGTACGGTCAGGTCGGCGTCACGGGGGCCGCCAAAGCGGTCCATATCTCGTATCGGCATACTGTTCGAAATGAACAGTGTAGCCGGGTCCGGGGCCAACGCAGTCACATCTGAGAGGACGCCCCCTTCCCAGTAGGTCTCCGAAGCGGTTTCAGTAACGGCGTCCCAGTGGGTTTGCTCCGCCCTAATGAACTGTTCTCGCCACGACGCTGCAACGCCACCCAGCGTCTCGCCCGCGAGCGCATCTGCGGTGGCGTCGGGGTTGGCAACGAGTAGGTCCGTGGCGGTGAACTCGGCCTCCGACCAGCCGCCGGCAGGGTCAACGAGGAACTGCTGACAGTCGGCGTCCCGGAGGTAGTGACGCAGTGGCTTCGAGGTCGGCGACGCACCGAACCGGACGACGACATCGGGGTCGTCCCACTGGTCGACGCTGTCGCTTCCGAGATAGCCGTCGTAGCCGCCACAGACCGGCACATCGAGCCGGTCGACGTGGGGGCCGAACCGCAGGTCCGACAGCGGGTCCGCCAGAACGGGGAAGCCCGTGGCTGCCGCCAGCCGTTCAAGCGAATCTGCACTGAGTCCCTGGTCGGCCGGCCCAGCGACGATGAGGCCTCGTTCGGCGGCCTCAAGTGCGTCCTGCACGCGGCGCACTGTCTGCTCGTCCGCTGTCTCGACGCCCTCGCTTGTCGTGACGAACGGCCCGTCGCGTCCGGTTTCGGCCGCGTCGTCGCCGCCCGCCCAGTCGGCCGGAACGCCTGCCGGGTCGTCCTCAGGCATCGGCGTCGGCTCCAGTGGCTTCCGGAACCGGCAGTTCAGGTGAACTGGGCCGGGGTCGCTACCGGTACTCTCCGCGAGTGCGCGGGCCGCCGTGGTCCGCAACATCCGGACCTTCCGTGGCTCGGCCTCCGGCTCTGGCATATCGCGATACCAGCGGACAGCGTCGCCGTACAGTTTCTCCTGATCGACAGTCTGGTTCGCTCCGCTGTCGATGAGTTCCGGCGGGCGGTCCGCCGTCAGCAGGAGCAGCGGGACGCCCGACTGGTTGGCTTCGATGACCGCCGGGTGGTAGTTCGCCGCTGCTGTCCCCGATGTACAGACTAGCGGCGTCGGCTCGCCGGTTCTCCGGCCGCGTCCAAGCGCAAAAAAGGCCGCCGACCGCTCATCGAGGTGAGAGAACACCTCAATATCAGGATGCTCGGCGAATGCGACCGTCAGCGGCGTTGAGCGGCTACCGGGCGAGAGACACACCGCGTCGACGCCGCCCGCGGCCAGTTCGGAAACGAGCGTCTCTGCCCACAGCGTGTTGACGTTCGGGGCGGTCATTCCAGCTCGTCCAGTATCGGCCGGTATTTGAGCTGGACCTCGTCCCACTCGCGGTCGGGGTCGCTGTCCGCGACGATGCCCGCGCCTGCAAAGAGCGTCGCCTCGCGCTCCGTGGCAACGGCCGAGCGGATGCCGACGGCGAAGGTGCCGTTGCCGGCGGCGTCGACCCAACCGACCGGGGCGGCGTACCAGCCCCGATCGAACGCCTCTGTCTCGCGGATAGTCCGCAGCGCCGCGTCCGGGGGCAGTCCGCCCACGGCTGGCGTCGGGTGGAGCGCCTCGACGAGCGAGAGGACGTGCTCATCGTCGTCCAGTTCAGCTGTTATCGATGTTCGAAGGTGCTGAACCGTGGCGAGTCGGCGAACGGTCCGGTCGCCGATGCGGACCGTCGAAGCGAACGGTTCCAGTTGGTCCCGTATCGCGTCGGCGACGAGCTTCTGCTCGTGGCGGTCCTTCTCGCTGTCGAGGAGTTCGGCGGCGAGCCACTCGTCCTCGGCGGGTGTGTCGCCCCGTCCCGTTGAACCGGCCAGCGCCTCCGTCCGGACGGTTCGCCCGCGAACTGAGACCAGCCGCTCCGGCGTGGCTCCGAAGAAGGTGCCGCCGGAGTCGGGCGACAACATGAACCGGTAGCAGTCGGGGTACGTCTTCGACAACCGGGCCATCACGTCCGGGACCGATAGCTCCGCGTCCAGTGTGGCGCTGAGACTCTGGGCGAGCACGACCTTCCGGAGCTCGCCCCGGTCGATACTCTCTGTGGCGGCCGCCACCTGCTCGCGCCAGCCGTCCTGTGTTGGCGTGCGCTTCCGGTGTGAGATTCCCGGCGGCGTACCCGGATTGCTCTCGGAGTCTGCGACCAGTCGGTCGCGCCATTCCTCCAGTAGCGCCTCCGCTTCGGTCGCGGCCTCAGGTCCTGTCGCGACCGTTGTGAGCCAGGCATCGTCGTCCCTTCTGGTTACCTGTATTTCGGGGAGGAAAAACGCCGCACTGGGGAACCCATCCCAGGGAGAGTCCTCTCCTTCATGCGTTCCGTTGTGGAAAGCGAACCCGCCGAACGCTCGCGGTCGAGCGATGCTCGGGAGGCTGTCGGGCACTGAGCAGTCATCGAACAGTACTTCGACTGCTGTCCGCACGTCGTCGAACCGCGACTGCCCGTCGGCAGTCACAGTCGCCGCGCTCCCGCGGGCCGCGATTGACTCTGTACCGGCCGCCCAGAAGAACCGGGGGGGAGCGTCCGTCTCCAGTACCGCCCGCACCGGTGCATCGTCGAGGCGACACCCGCGTGCGACGACCGTTGTCTCACCAACTGTCGTCTCGTCACCACGCAGTGGTTCCATCAGCCATGCCTTAGGATTGCGCACCTTTGAGCCTAACTATACGCTCGATTCCACACAGTGAACTTCGATCGGACCGCTGTCGTGGCGCGGCCGATTTCACGCCGCTCCGGGCCGCCGCACGACATGGCGGCTCTCGGATTCCGATTCGTAGAAATTAATATCTGGGTTCACAAAGTTCCTCTCTCAGTTCTACAATTGTAATTCTGCAATCTACGAACATACCCCCATCAAGTTTAAATAGGGCATAGTCGAAGCCCCCTATGTTGCGATGCCTAAGGTAGAGATCAATATCCCGGAACACCTGGAGATGCAAATCGCGCAGCTCGTCGAGAAAGGCGAGTTCCTCAACCGCGAGGAAGCCATTGAGGACCTCCTGTCGACCGGGCTCAAGGCGTACAAAACCTCCGGACCACAGGACGAAGACGAGGAGCCAGGGTTCGAAGAAGACGGCATGATGGGCCACGACGACGAGTACGTCTTCTGAAAATACAGGCGTGAGCGTCTGGTATCCCTTCTCAAGCAATTCTTATAGACGTGCCACCGTATACTGTAGCCATGCACAAAGACGAGCTTCTCGAACTACACGAGCAGATGGTGACGATTATGGAGTACTTCCGCGACGACATGGACTCAGTCGATCCGGACCTGTTCGACGCGTACCAGGAACTTGACGTGCGGCCATCGGATGTCCACAAATCGAAAAGCGAGCACAAACACGCCGTGTTCGTACTTGGGAACTCGCTGGCGACGGCGATGAGCGAAGACGAGTTCTCGGATGCGGGTCGGGTCAGCAAGCGGATGAAGGAACTGGCCGAGGACGCCGAGCGGAAACTGTAACCAGGCCGGTCCTGAGTCGCGCCCTCTCGTCTTTATTTCGATCTGTCTCCTCTTGGCTACGATCTCTCGCCGTCAAGCTCGGTGAACAGCTCTGGGTCCGTCTTGAACTTCAGGACGTTGTGAACGACCGAGTTCCGGATGTTCTGAATCACATCGCCGTGTTCCTTGTAGAAGTCGTGTATCCAGCGGGATTCAGCCGTCCGGCTCGGGAACATCATCACTGATTTCCACTGATATTCGCCGTCGGAGAGGAAGTAAAACAGCGTGTGCCGGTCGTCCCGGATGGACACCATCGCGTCGTGCCAGGAGTCGGCAAAATGCTCAGGGTTGAACTTAAACTCAAACAGCGCGAAATTGAACAGCTCCTCGTTCGGGACGATAGTTTCCCTGAAGACGCCTTCGTTGCGCATCTCCCGAATCGATTCACTGATAGTCACATGGGACACGTCGATGTCGTACTTCGATTCGAGGAGATCCGCAAGCTCGCGGGACGAGCGCTTGGGGTCCGCTGAGAGTTCGCGCAGAATGCACATATCCCGCTCACTGAACTCCCAGTCCGGGGCGTTGTCGGTCATGCTGTGGCCTCCCTCCCACTGGGAGCACAGGCGCGCTCGGTGTCAGTGTCGGTGGTCGGTCGAGTCAGTGTTGGAACGTTCGTAGGTACCATCTGTCTGTCTGGTCTCTGGTTGCTGAATCAGTGGTGGTGTCGGCCACGCTAATCAGCTTACTGGCCCGTGAACTCTGGGTCACGCTTCTCGACGAACGCGGTCGTCCCTTCCTCGTGGTCGTCAGTCGTGAACGCGAGCCCCTGCGCGGTGGCTTCGTTTTCGAGTGCCTGTTCCAGCGAACTGTCCAAGCTCCGGTTGACCAGCCGCTTGGCGTGGCTGAGCGCGACTGTCGGTCCAGCGGCGATGTCTGTAACGAGCTCCGAAAAGGCTGATTCGAACGTCTCTGTGTCGAACACACGGGTGAACAGCCCCAGTTCCTCGGCTGTCGAAGCATCCAGCAGTTCGCCGGTAAACAGGAGTTCCTTGGCCTTGTTCGGGCCGACGATACGTGGCAGGAAATAGGAGACGCCGGAGTCACTTGCCAGGCCGACCTGCCGGAAGCCAAAGCCGATCTGGGCGTCAGTGCTTGCGACCTGTGTATCACAGGCCAGCGCGAGTCCTGCACCGGCACCGAAGGCGGGGCCGTCGATTTTCGCGACGACCGGGAGCGGACAGCTGTGGACGGTCCGGATCGCTTCATGGAGTGACGAAACCACCAGTTCGACCTGTGTGGCCGGCGGTCGGTCGTGTTTCACGCCCTGTAACATCGCATTGATGTCCCCGCCAGCGCAAAAGGCTGGGCCTGCGCCTTCCAGTACGACACACCGGGCGTCGCTGTCGGTCACCGATTCGAACGTGGCAGTGAGCGCGTCGGCCAACTCCGCTGACAGGGCGTTTCGCGACTCCGGCTGGTTCAGCGTTATTGTAGCGATCCCGTCGTCAACAGACTGCGTCACGGTCGCGTCTTCCATGTGTGGGCACTTGACCGGCGGAAAGATAACAGTGGTGTCCGTCAGCGCCTGACAGACCAACATCGTTGGGCAGTACCTTTTGCCCGGGCTAGTCCGTGTACTAGGTATGCGCCTGCACTGGCATCGCCGTGATCTCCGGGCAACGGACAACGCTGGCCTCGCCGCGGCGACCCCATCTGACCCGGTCGTCCCGGTATTCATTTTCGACACGGCCGTTCTCGACCACGCCGGCCCGCCCCGGGTCGCGTTCATGCTTGACGCGCTCGACAGTTTGCGCGAGTGGTACCGCGACAAGGGTAGTGACCTCGTCGTTGCCGAGGGCGACCCCACATCCGTCTTGCCAGAACTGGCAGCCCAGCACGGCGCAGAGAAGGTCACTTGGGGCAAGGACTACTCCGGGCTCGCGCGGGAACGCGACGCGGCTGTCCGGCAAGCGCTCGACGACGCCGACGTGGCCCGCGAGGCCATCCAGAACGCTGTATTGCACGAACCGGGCGAGATTACGACGAACGACGGCGACCCCTACAGCGTCTTCACCTACTTCGGCCGGAAGTGGCACGACCGCGAGAAGGCGGGCCCCTACGACCCCCCATCGGCCAACACACTGGCCGATGTCGACGGCGACGCGCTCCCAACACTGGCTGACCTCGGCTTCGAGGAGCCAGAAGCGGACGTGCCCGCAGCGGGAACCGAAGAAGCGCGCGCCCTGCTTGATGACTTCCTCGACGAGAACGTCTACGAGTACGAGGAGCGACGGGATTTCCCGGCCGACGAATGCACCTCGCGGCTCTCGGCCCATCTGAAGTTCGGAACTATCGGTATTCGGGAGGTGTACGACCGGACACAGGCTGCCAAGGAGGGGACCGGCGGCGACCGCCGCGACTCCGTCCGGGAGTTCCAGTCCCAGCTGGCCTGGCGGGAGTTCTACACACAAGTACTGTTTGCCCATCCACACGTCGTGAGCTCGAACTACAAATCATACGAGAACCCCATCGAGTGGGAGAACGACGAAGAGCTGTTACAGGCCTGGAAAGACGGCGATACGGGTTACCCCATCGTCGACGCTGGGATGCGACAGCTCCGTGACGAGGCGTACATGCACAACCGCGTCCGGATGATCGTCGCCTCCTTCCTCACGAAGGACCTGCTCATCGACTGGCGACACGGCTACGAGTGGTTCCGGGAGAAACTGGTCGATCACGACACGGCAAACGACAACGGTGGCTGGCAATGGGCGGCCTCCACGGGGACCGACGCGCAGCCCTATTTCCGCATCTTCAATCCGATGACACAGGGCGAAGACTACGACCCGAACGCCGAGTATATCAAGGAATACGTCCCGGAGCTACGGGACGCTGCACCCGAGATCATCCACGACTGGAACGACTGTTCCCTCACACAACGGCGCAACGCTGCGCCGGAGTACCCGGACCCAGTTGTCGACCACAGCGAGCGCCGCGAGCAGGCGCTGGCGATGTTCGAACGAGCCCGAGGTGACGAGTAGGGCGGTATCGTTCTGCCTGACTGGACTCTCCCAATCACGTACATGCGAGCCGAAGTCGCTTGGCGGTGCCAGTACAGCGGGCAGATACGGCTCCGTCTCGCTGTCCTTGTTGAGTGCTACCAAATGGCTCCTAAACGTTTAACAGGCAGCCGCGCGACAATACTGATGGAGGCGTTTTCATATGTCCGAACATTCAAATCCCGAACTGCCACCGCTCCCGTACGACTACGACGCACTGGAGCCACACATCTCCGAGCAGGTGCTCACCTGGCACCACGACACCCACCATCAGGGGTACGTAAACGGCCTCGAATCGGCCGAGGAGACGCTTGCAGAGAACCGCGACGCCGGTGACTTCGGTTCAAGCGCTGCTGCGATGGGTAACGTCACCCACAACGGCTGTGGTCACTATCTCCACACGCTGTTCTGGGAGAACATGGACCCCAACGGCGGCGGTGAGCCGGAAGGCGAACTCCTCGACCGCATCGAGGAGGACTTCGGCTCCTACGAGGGCTGGAAGGGCGAGTTCGAAGCCGCTGCATCAGCTGCTGGCGGCTGGGCGCTGCTCGTGTACGACCCCGTTGCCAAGCAACTGCGCAACGTGCCGGTCGACAAGCACGACCAGGGCGCGCTCTGGGGCTCCCATCCCATCCTCGCACTCGACGTCTGGGAGCACTCCTACTACTACGACTACGGTCCCGCCCGTGGTGACTTCATCGACGCCTTCTTCGAGGTTGTCGACTGGGACAAGGCTGCTGAAGAGTACGAGAAGTCGGTCAGTCACTTCGAGTAACGGGCGACACCCGACGTTTTTTTGCGGCTGTGCCGAGAGCCCGAGCGGTATCTGGGTCGGTTGCGTTCAGTCCGCCGTTAATATCTAACGATACCAACAAAAAATATCGGCGAGACTGTAGCAGACTACGGAACGGCAGTGGCACGGGAGGATATAGTTTTATAAGATGTGAATCAGTGGTAAGTGGTATGAGTAGCGATACCAATCGGCGAGCGTTCCTGAAGCGCACTGGAGCGGTAACCACTGTTGGTCTGCTTGGCGGATTGGCAGGCTGTTCAACCGAACAGACCGGCGGTGACGGTGGAGATGGCGGCGACGGCGGCGACGGTGGGATGACCGGAACCGGGACCGAGTCCGGTGGCGACAGCGGTCCGGAGTCGCCGGATGTGCTGATGGTCGTCGGTTATCCCCAGAGCGGTGTGCAACTGTTCAAGGACTTCTACGCCGACTACGGCGACGACGCCGCCGACATCCTCGTCACCGACGGACTGCAGGACGGCGAACTGCCGAGCAACGTCGGCGACGATATGTCGAATGTCCGTGGCACGGCCCCATCGGCGGCCGGGCCCGGCGTCGATACGTTCACAGAGCAGTTCACTTCCGAGTTCGATTACGAAGAGGCCGGCGTGTTTACGTCACAGGCCTACGACGCGACGGCGGTCCAGATACTCGCGAACGTATTGGCCGGCGAAAACGACGGGCAAGCCGTCCGGGACCACATGCGCGTCGTCGCCAACCCGGGCGGCGAGTCGTACGGCCCCTCCGAGTTGCCAGCGGCCGTCGAAGCGGCCGCGGCGGGCGAGAACATCCAGTACGAAGGGGCTTCGAGTGCGGTCAACTTCGACGAAAACGGGGATATGGCCTCGGCGCAGTACCAGGTCTTCGGGTTTCAGGACAGTGGGGGTGTCGATACGCTTAGCACCGTCGACTTCAGCGCTGGCAGCGACA
The DNA here is from genome assembly GCF_011440255.1 of Haloarcula sp. JP-Z28. Taxonomy (NCBI): domain Archaea; kingdom Methanobacteriati; phylum Methanobacteriota; class Halobacteria; order Halobacteriales; family Haloarculaceae; genus Haloarcula; species Haloarcula sp. JP-Z28. Next base: position 129,969 of record NZ_JAAOHT010000002.1, read on the forward strand.
TCCCGCAGCCGGAACCGAACGGCTCCGGGAGCGACTCCGGACGGACGATCAAGTTCGGCGTGTTGATGCCCGAAACCGGCGACCTTGGGCCGCTCGGCAGGCCAATCCGCGACGGGGCACTACTCCCGGCCCTGCAACTCGAAGGCGAAGTCGACTTCGAGTTCGATTACCAGGTCGGTGACACCCAGACGCAGGCGCAGGCGGGCATCGACGCGGCCAACTCTCTCGTCAGCGCAGGCTATCCGTCGATAACCGGGGCGGCCAGCTCCGAAACGTCGATTCAGGTCGCCAGAAACGTGCTCATCGATAGCGGCGTCGTCGGCTGTTCGCCAGCGTCCACGTCACCGACGATTACTGACCTCGAAGACAACGATTACATGTTCCGCACCCCGCCCAGCGACGCTCTGCAGGGACAGGTCCTGGCGCAAGTCGGCGTGGGCGAACTCGGTGCGGAGACCGCATCGACGCTGTACGTGAACAACAGCTACGGCCAAGCGCTACAGGAGGCGTTCGCTGGCGCGTTCGAAGCGGAAGGCGGGACCATCGTCAATCAGGTCGGCTTCGAACAACAGCAGTCCTCCTACACGTCTGAAATCAACAGCGCGATGAACCAGTAACGGGGCTGCCGGCGTCGATTCTTTCTTCGAGCTATCCGCCGAGGAAGTCCTGACGAACCTGCTCGTCGTTGAGGAGGACCGTCCCTTCGTCCTCGTAGCGGTTCTGACCCTGCACGAGCACGTAGCCACGGTCACACCGCCGGAGGGCCTCCTTTGCGTTTTGTTCGACCATCAGAATAGCCGTGCCGTCGTCGTTGATGCGGTCGATGCGGTCGAACATATCCTCGACGAGGTCGGGGGCAAGCCCGGCGGAAGGCTCGTCAAGCAACAGCAGGTCGGGGTCGAGCATCAGCGCCCGACCCATGGCGAGCATCTGCTGTTGGCCGCCCGACAGCGTCCCTGCTGACTGTTCGGACCGCTCCCGGAGAATCGGGAACCGGTCGTACACGTCCTCGATCCGGTCTTCCGGTACTTCATCGAGGATGTACGCGCCCATTTCGAGGTTCTCGCGCACGCTCAGTGAGCCGAACACGTTGCCGGTCTGTGGGACGTAGCTGATTCCCTCGTAAATGATTTCGTCGGGATTGCGCTGGCTGATGTCGGTCTCGTCGAAAATGACGTCTCCGCCCATGTACGTTGTCAGACCGAAGACGGATTTCATCACCGTCGACTTGCCGGCCCCGTTCGGGCCGACGATGACGACGTACTCGCCGTCCGCAACGTCCATGTGGACGTCACTGAGGACCTGCAGATCGCCGTAGCCCGCATCGAGGTCCCGGATGGCGAGGAGCCGCTCGGCTGGGTCAGGGAGCGTGACAGCCTCGGACTCTGTCGCGCGCTGGCTCATACGTCACCTCCCAGATACGCCTCAAGTACGCGCTCGTCCGACGTGATAGTCTCGGCGTCCCCTTCGGCGAGGACGCTCCCCTGATGCATGACGATGATGTGTTCGCAGTTGTTCATGATAACGTCCATGTCGTGTTCGACCAGCAGGAAGGTCAGGCCCTGCTCTCGGCGGAGTTCGTGAATCCGCTCCAGCAGCTTTTCTTCAAGCGTCGGGTTGACACCGGCAAGTGGCTCGTCCAGAAGGATCATTTCGGGCTCGGTCATCAGAACCCGCGCCATCTCCAGCAGTTTCCGCTGGCCACCGGAGAGATTGCCGGCATTCTCGTGGGCGAGATGGTCGATCTCGAAGAACTCCAGCGTCTCCCACGCGCGGTCGCGGACGCCCTCCTCGCTTCTGATGACATCGCCGCGCAGTCCCGGCGTCACCGAGCGAACGACGGATTCTCCGACCTGTCCACCCGGTGCGAGCATCACGTTCTCCAAGACCGTCATCTCGGACAGTTCACGGGCGATCTGGAACGTCCGGACCAGTCCCTGGTTTGCGAGTGTGTACGGCGGGAGCCCGGTAATGTTCTGGCCGTCGAAGGTGACCCGGCCACCAGTTGGCTCGTGAATGCCCGTGATACAGTTGAACGTCGTCGACTTGCCGGCCCCGTTCGGGCCGATGAGGCCGGTGAGCGACCCCTCCGCCACGGAGAACGTCGCCCCGTCAACCGCGACAACGCCACCGAACTCCTTGCGGAGGCCGGTGACTTCCAGCAGCGGCGACTCGATCGCGTCGCTCGTGACGGCGGTCTCCTGTCGCGGTGCCGCGTCGGGTTCACTCATTCGCCTCACCTCCGGACCCGGACTGCGGTCTGTCAAGGCTCACGCTCGTTGCGGGTTCGTTTCGGTGGCCGAGCAGTCCGTCTGGCTGGTTCTGGATGATGTATATCAGCACGACGCCGATGAGGACGAACCGGAGCGTGCTGACGTTGCTAATGGTGTATGCGAGCAGCGGGAGCGGGTCCAGTGACCCGAGCCCGGCGATCGCGTCAACGATGTTGCTAGGTGCGCGAGTGCCGCCCAGCGAGACGTTCTCGCCCAATCGGGCCGGCAGATAGAACAGCAGTCCAGAGAACGTCGCCGCCCCGATGATGCTGCCGGTGTTGGACCCCGAGCCGCCGATGATAAGCGCCGCGAACACGTAGAACGTGATCGTCGGTCTGAACTGCTGTGGGCTGACGTAGCCCGCCTGCCCGCGGAACAGAACGCCGGCCAGCCCCATCAGCGCACAGCCGATCATGAACGTCTTGATCTTGAACCGCCGGGTGTCTTTGCCGAGTGACTGAGTCACGGTTTCGTCCTCGCGGATCGCCTTCAGCACGCGACCGAACGGCGAGTTCGTGATACGGGCGAGCACCCAGTAGCTCGCCGCCACGACCAGCAGGAGGAGTATCCCGTACGTGAGGTTCGCCAGATTTGGCCCGGAGACGCCGACACCCTCCGCAGCAGTTACGAGTGGCTGTCCGACGCCGTTGATGAGCGTCGACGCGACCTCGTTTGCGGACTTGAACGAGATACCGGTCGCGCCGCCGGTTCCAAACGGCACCCCGAATAGCGAGACCTCGGCGAGCCCGTTCCAGTTGACGACGAGTCGGATGATTTCCGAGAACGCGACCGTCACGATAGCGAGGTAGTCGGCCTTCAGTCGGAGCGCTGGTAGCGCCGCGAGACCGCCGATGATAGCGGCCATTGCCATACCGCCGATGAGACCGACCCACAGCGGGAGTCCGAGCCCCGGGACCGCTCCCGCGGCCGGGTCAGTTGGCGCAGTGAGAACCGCCGTGGTGTACGCGCCGACGGCCATGAACCCCGCAATACCAATGTTGAACAGGCCGGTGTACCCCCACTGAAGATTCAGCGCCAGTGCGAGGATGGCGTAGCCGCCGATGAGGACGGTCACGCTGCCGATGAAGCCGGCGGCGAGGTTCGCCCAGTTCGCCCCGCCGACAGCGATCGCCAGCACGAGCATGACGGCCCAGATACTGGCGATGAAGGCGACGACCAGCCCTACGTCAGGGAGCGCGTCCAGACGGTTTCGAACAGTGTCAACAGTACTCATGCTGTCGACACCCCCCCGAAGATACCGGACGGGCGCAACAGCAAGACGACGATGAGCACGAGGAACGCGGAGGCCCGGGTCAGTCCCGATGGCAGCCATATCAGGGCCAGACTGTCGACCAGCCCGATGAGGATGCCACCGGCCATCGCCCCGTATATCGAGCCGATGCCGCCGACGATGACTGCGGCGAAGATGAGCAGGAGCAGAATCCAGCCGAAATTGAATGATATCGTGCCGCTTTCCAACACGAGCAGGTAGCCACCGATGCCTGCCAGGCCGCCACCGAGAATCCAGGTAAGTCGAATCACGCGTTCGGTCGGAATCCCGGTCACGCGTGCGAGGTCCTCGTTGTCGGCCATCGCCCGCATTGCTTTGCCGAGCTTCGTCCGCTGTAGCAGCAGATGGACGCCGAGCATCAACAGGACCGACACCACCAGCAGGGTGATTTCGTTGTCAGTGACTGAGATCATCGAGAACAGCGTCACCCGAAGCCCGCCGCTTGCGACCCCACTGGTCTGTGTGCCGAAGACGAACGCGATGAGGTAGCGCAACGCGAGTGCGACACCGATTGACGCAATCAGCAAGGAGATGTTGTCCGTATCACGCATGGGGCGATAGGTGAGTCGGTCGATGAGTAACACGATACCGATCGACCCGACGCCGGCGACGACAAGCCCGAGAAGCACCGGAAGGAACGTCGACACGGTGCTCAATTGCCGCCCCGAATTGAGCATGAACAGTTCCGAGATCGGGGCTCCAGTCCCGAGGCCGGCGGTGATGTACGCGGCGACCCACCCCAGGAACGCCCCGACGGTCACAGTGTCCCCGTGTGCGAAGTTGGCGAAGTCGAGGATGCTGTATGTCATCGACAGGCCGATGCCGGCGAGTCCGACCGCCAGTCCGACGAGCAGTCCGTCCACCACCATTGAGAGCAACGAACTCACGGTGAGAGACCCACCCAGTAACTTGGCTCCGAGGAAGAACACGGTTGTCCCAGCGAGCTTTGCAACTAAATCCAGCAGGAGGAAGCCACTTACAGCGGCCACCACTGCTGCCCCCGGCCGGTCACCCATCACAACACGGCCGTCTCTTGCGAACTCAGCAATTCCCATAGGTTACCCTTCGTTGGACCCTCCTGTCTAAATAACCCACCGGAAATTCGTGCGAAATACCGGTGTAGAAGCCAAGACACCGGTGTCAAAACAGGAATCGTCCCCTCCCATGGTCACGTATCAAGCGAGAGACGATTGATACCACGGGACAGATTGCCGATGGGAGCCACTTCGAACCCAGTGACGGCCGGGTGATCGAGCGCCCGCACAGCGCACGACACCGACTTGGGTCACCAATGCTTTGAGCCGAAACCGTATCGAGAAACCACCGGACATCGGCCCGACATCGACGGAGAACGGTGCTATTCACAGCGCTTTTATGCGGTCCATCGATGATATACGACAGATGGTACGCCTGGTCGTCGCCAGTCTCGTGCTGGCTCTCCTGCTGGGAAGCGGTGCCGCGCCACTGGCGATGTCACAGCCGGCCGACGAGAGCATTGGCGTCCAGACGCCCGACAGGTTCGACCGGACGACGTTTCAGGTCACGCTGTATCAGAACGGGTCGGCGAAGTGGGCCATCCTCTACCGGACGCCGCTTGCAAACGACACTGAACAACAGCAGTTCGAGGAGTTTGCCCGGGAGTTCGAGCAGTCGGAGCAGCCACTGTACCAGAATTTCGTCGAGCAGTCGACGCTGCTGACACAGTACGGGACGAACGTGACTGGCCGGAACATGAGTGCGACCAACTACGACCGGTCGGCGACGGTCGACCCGCTCCAGAACACTGGAACCGTGCGGATGTCGTTCCGCTGGCGTAACTTCGCGGTCGTTGAGGGCGACGCAGTCGTGGTCAGCGACGTGTTCGACGGCGGGTTCTACATCGGGCCGAGCCAGTCGTTCGTCTTCGAGCGCGGCCCCGAGCTAGCATTCGCCGATGTCCAGCCGGCCCCCGCCTCACAGAGCGCCCCGGACTCGCTCGAAAACAGCGAGAGCGTCACGTGGAACGGCGAGCAGTCGTTCAACGACCGTCGGCCCTACGTGGAACTGCAGCCGCGCGAAACCGGGCAGAGCGCTAGTGCTGAGCAGCGCACCACGGCGGACGATGACACACCTGCCGAGGCCGCCGGCGGGCCATCGTGGATGCTCCCGGCCGCCATCGTCGGTCTCATTGTCGTCGCCGGTGGCGTGGCCGCGTGGCGGTCCGGCGCGCTGGGAGGGGTGTTGGGAACCGACGATGACGAACCACCCGCTCCGACGGCGTCGGCCACAGGCGGCACTGAGCAGCCATCGACGGCTTCCTCGGGCGATGCAATGGCGGACACCGACACCCCTGACGAACCGGCAGTCCCCGACGAGGAACTGCTCACCGACAGCGACCGTGTCCGCAAACTGCTGGAGGAAAACGGTGGCCGGATGAAGCAGGTCGACATCGTCGACAGCACCGACTGGTCGAAGTCGAAGGTGAGTATGCTCCTCTCTGACATGGAAGACGACGGCGACATCTCGAAGCTCAGAGTCGGCCGCGAGAACATCATCAGTCTCGCTGGTCAGGAACCCGACGCCGCAGGGTCGCCGTTCGACGACGAGTGATACTGGCGGCTGTACGCCTGTGTCGCGTTTCGCTACCGCAGATATCTGGGAATAGTTACAGCTGACAGCATGATAAACCAGCACAGGGCGGGGCTGAAACGCAATGATTATACGTATCTCCTCGCTACGAACTTGTGTACGCTCCGTTGGTGTAGTCCGGCCAATCATATCACCCTCTCACGGTGATGACTAGGGTTCAAATCCCTGACGGAGCATTTCTCTCCGATTCAACGGATACACAGTTACTACGTTCTATGACCGACAGTATTTGTGTCTGCCAGTCCAATCAGGCGGTATGCGCGTCGCGGTAGTCACCGTCGGAGACGAACTGCTCAGTGGCGAGACGGTCAACACAAACGCTGCGTGGCTTGGACAACAACTCGCGGAGCGTGGCGTCACCGTCGGTCGGACGACGGTCGTCCCCGACGAGATCTCGGACATTGCCCGCGTGGTCAACGAGTATCACGCGGAGTTCGACGCCGTCATCGTCACCGGCGGCCTTGGACCGACGCACGACGACAAAACAATCGAAGCCGTCGCCGCGGCGTTCGGACGGGATGTCGTCGAGAGCGAGGACGCCATTGCGTGGCTGGAGGAACACGGCGGGTACACGCGCGACGACCTGACCGACGGAACGGGCGAGGTACCGGAGGGGTCCCGTGTCTTGCCCAACCACGAGGGGGTCGCGCCCGGTTGTGTCGTCGAGAGCTGCTATGTCTTGCCGGGCGTGCCGGGCGAAATGAAGCGGATGTTCGAGGAGGTCGCAGAAGAGTTCGCCGGCGAGCAGCGATACGTTCACACCGTCGACGCCGCTGAGCCCGAGAGCGCACTCCTTGACCGACTGGCAGAGGTACAGGAGCAGTTCCCGGTTAAGGTCGGGAGCTATCCGGGCGAGCACGTGACCGTCCGGTTCGAAGGGACAGAGGAGGAGCTAGTCGAGGAGGCGGCTGCGTGGTTCAGCGAACGCGTTGAGTCACCGACGGCAGAGTGACTACCGGTAGAGGTGATTCAGCCAGAGAAACGTAAGCAGCAGGCCACCGAGCGTGATGGCCGCGCCGGACGCGTTGATAATCCCTGTCTGAACGCCGCTCTGGAGTACGACTGACATAGCTGTGCGTTCTGCGTGGGGTGGCTTGAAAGGCACGCTCCCGGGCCTCTTTTGCCGCGGGGTCGCGTAGTGACGCTGAATGCGACGAATCGGTGTCGTGGTCAACCCCATTGCCGGCATGGGCGGCCGCGTCGGCCTCAAAGGCACTGACGGGAAAGTCGCGGAAGCGCGCCGCCGCGGCGCGGAGCAACGCGCACCGGACCGCGCACGGACAGCGCTTGCCTCACTCGCCGAGGTCGGGACGGACGTGGAACTGCTCACGTACGGCGACCCGATGGGAGAGCGTCTCGCTCGTGAGGCGGGCTTCGATCCGACGGTCGTTGGCACTCCGGCGAGCGCTGATGAGACAGGCAGCGAGGACACCCGAGATGCGGTCCGAACGTTCGTCGAGGCGGATGCGGACGTGATTCTGTTCGTCGGTGGCGACGGCACGGCTGTCGACGTGGCGACGACCCTCGACGACTTGGACGCGGCTATCCCGATTCTGGGCGTCCCGGCCGGTGTTAAGGTGTACTCCTCCGTGTTCGGCGTGTCGCCACGTGCGGCCGGGCGCATCGTGGCCCGCTTCTCCGAGACGGAGCGCGCGGAGGTCAACGATATCGACGAGGACGCCTTCAGAGGCGGGGAAGTGGTCACCGAACTCCGGGCCGTCGCGGAGGTCCCAGTCGCAGACCAGCGCCAGTCAGCCAAGCAGCTGGGCGGCGGCAGTGTCGAATCCCTCGCCGAGAGCGTCGCCAATGCCGCTGACCCGGATGTGACCTACGTCCTTGGACCGGGGAGTACTGTTGGCGCTATCAAAGAGGAACTGGGGTTCGATGGAACGACGCTTGGTGTAGACGTATGGCGCGACGGAGAGGTGCTCGCCCGCGACGCCGCCGAGTCGGACATCCTCGACGCCCTTGGTGACCGAAATGTCATCGTCGTTTCGCCTATCGGCGGGCAGGGGTTCGTGTTCGGTCGGGGGAACCAGCAGCTATCGCCGGCGGTCATCAGGCAGTGTGACCTCGAAGTGGTCGCCTCGCGGCGGAAACTAGACGGTATCGGCACGCTCCGTGTCGACACCGGCGACCCGGAATTAGACGCGGAACTGCGCGGCTGGCTGCGGGTCCGCGTCGGGCGGCACGAACGCAGACTCGTCGAAGTCGTCTGAAGCTCCTACAGCCGATGACAGCAAGCCATGATATATCGCTCCCGGCATTTTATCATGTATAGTCAAGATTAAGGTATCTCACGCCCCACAAAGGACATATGGAAACCCGGAAAGTCCAGCGATTGGGACCGTCGACACTCGCGATGACGCTGCCGGCGGAGTGGGCCAGTGCGCACGATGTCGAAAAGGGCGACGAAGTGTCGCTTCGGATGGGCGGCAAAGGCACGCTGACAGTCATGCCCGAGTCCGTCCAGACTGAGGAGTCAGAGGCTATCATCCACGCGGAGAATCTCGATGCCGCGTCCGTCGAGCGGGCTATCGTCGCCCAGTATGTGCTCGGTCGGCGCGTCATCCACGTCGAAGCCCCAGAAGGCGAGACGCTAGAATCGTCCCACATCAACGCCGTCTACAACGCCGAAACCCAGCTGATGGGCCTCGGCGTCATCGAAGAAACGCCGGACCGGATCGCGATTCGCTGTTCCGTCGACCCGGAAGACTTCACGCTCAACAACCTTCTCGAACGGCTGGAATCCACCGGCTCGACGATGCGCAATGAAGCGGTGAAGTCCCTCGCCCACGGCAACCCCGACCTCGCGCAGCGGGCGCTCAACCGTGAGCGACAGGCCAACAAGATATTCGTCCTCCTGCTACGGCTCATCTTCACGGCCTACCAGAACCCCAACCTTGCGCGGGCCATCGGCCTCAACGACGGTTTCCCGCTTATCGGCTACCGCTCGATTGCGAAGAACCTCGAACTGACGGCGGACAACGCCGAGGATATCGCCGAGATCGCACTGGAGACCGAGGACCACTCGCTCAACGTCGACAGCTCCACGATGCGCCGCATCCGCGAGTTCACCGACCAGGTCAACGACATCACCGAGCTGGCGGTGCAGGCGGCTGTCGACCGTAACTACGACACTGCGATTCAGGTCCGAGAACTGTACAAGGACATCGGCGACAAGGAACACGAAATCCTCGACGACCTGCCGGAGATGGACAACGAGGCGCTACTGGAAGTGCGTGAAGTGCTCGTCAGCCTCCAGCAGACCGCCGAGTTCGCGGTCCGGAGCGCAGAGATCGCAACGAACCTCGCGCTCAACGAGGAGTCCGAGCACACGACAATCGAGTGAGGCGGCTCCCGCTGCCCGCAGTTGCGGTTCGCAGCGACAGTCCTGTTTTCCGACTCTACCACGTAATTTGGCAGTTTCACTACCACGATCGGTTGCTGTGAAAAACACCTGCACCTTTCATCGGACATCGTGAACGGTCCAGTATGAAGCGGCCTGTCGACCCATCGACACCCATTCATATCGCCGTCAAAGAGACCATCGCGGCACTTGAGGACTGCCACCCTACACAACTTGGGAGCCTTGAGATGGTCGTTGACGGTGAACGACTGGACGCGGTGCTGGATGCCCCGTCAGAGGAGTTACCGATGCTGTTCCAGTACTGTGGCTATACGGTATCAGTCGATGACACGGGGACACTCTGTGTCGAGAACTGAGGGAGCAGACTACTATCGGCTACCCGAGGAGGCCGCCATCGTCTGTCTCGGTTTCAGTCGGCGTGGCCGTCTCCGTCGGGGTCGCTGTGGGTGTCTCGGTCGTCGTCGTGGTTTCCGTTTCCGTCTCTCCGTCGTCGAGCAGGCCGTCATCCGTCTCTGTGTCCCCACCGTCCAGTAATCCGCCGTCTGTTTCGGTTTCCGCGGGTGTTGGGGTTGCAGTCGCGCTGTCGGCTGTCGAACGGTCGGACCCATTACTGGAGTCGTCAGCAGTCCCATCACCGGTCGGGTGCTGCGCCTTGGTGCCGAAGATATCTGTCTCTATCTCCTGCTGGTAGTCAATAGAGTCTAGGTCAACTCTGAACTGCTCGTTGTCGCCCTCAAGCACGAGGTGAACCGCCTCGGGGTCAAGCCCCGAGGCTTCCCGTGGTTTAGTCGGACACTCCCATCCGACCATCGGCCTGATAGCCTCGAACGGTCGGTTGGGTCACGGTCGGGGCGTCCACGGCCCCCGATGCCCGCCGTCGCACCTTCCGAACAACGGGAAGGCTGTTGAGAGCAGGCACATTCCAATCGAGTTTCTTCACGCCTTTCACGGCGATGTTGACGCTTCCACCACGGTCGCTGTGGTCTTGATGCCCACAGTCCCAACAATTGAACCGTTTCTTGTTACGGTTCGCACGTTCCGTGTGTCCGCACATCGGACACCGTTGGCTCGTGTACTCGGGGTTAATCCACGCAGTCGGGATACCCTCGAACGACGCCTTGTACGACGTATAGAACTGGAGGGCGCGGAACGGAAGGTGGTGCAAGCGTCGGTTCATCTGCGTGCCGTAGTCGATACTGTCGCGCATCTCTTTGAGGTCTTCAAAGACGATGCACGGCTTCTCGAACTGACGACTCCACTCCACGATGTGTCGAGATACCTTGTGGAGTCGGTCACGGACGAACCGTTCCTCACGCCCTTCCAGCGTGTCGTGGATGCTGTCTTTCCCCGCGTTCTGGACGCGCTTCCGCATCGTGAAGTAGCGGTGGCGCTCGAACTTGATTTCGGGGAAGTCAATAACCAACGAGTCCTCAATGCCATCCTCGGAGAGAGCGGTGAGAGCCACGTTGTCTTCGTTCACGTCCACACCGACGACCGTCCGCGAGTCCTGCTTGTCTCGAACGGTCTGTTCGGTGTTGGTGACGTTGACGTGCAACTCAGCGTTGTCGTTGTGGAACAGGGCTTCCGCCGTCCCAATCTTCCACTCATCGCTTTCGAGTGCGGTCTGGAGAATGTCGAGGTTGGCGTCACTCCCTTTGAGGACGCCCGTGACGTGCTTGTACGGCTTCGCGCTGATGCGGAACGCCACGTCGCCGTCGTCGGTGAGCGACAGGTTGTACCCCTCCTCGTAGTTCGCTCGGAGGGGGTACGCGCCGTCCTTGGTGTGACTGGGTTTGCCGAAGTCGTCGTACTCGTAGTAGTTCTCCATCGCGCCGAGTGCTTTGGCGACGACGCGCTGTGTCGTGTTTTTCACGAGGTTGGCGTCGTCGGCTACACGGTCGGGAATCGCGTCCCAGTCGACGCCTTGCTTGGCGAGACGGATGGTTTCGTTGTACACCGACCGCGCTTCGAGGGTGGCGTCGTACAGCAGGCTCTCGTTGTCACTCTGGATGTCGAGTTGGAAGTCCAGCGTCTTGACGAGAGCCTGTGAGTCGGTCATTCTTGCTCGTTGGGTTGGACGTGACGGTAGTGGAGGAGGAGCGTGCGGAGTACGCTGTCGAAACTCGTGTGGCCCTCCTCGTCCTTGAGTTCGTCAAGGTCGTCGTACACGGTGTCGGATACCTTGAGTTGTTTCGTCACGTCTACCCCTTGTTCTTCCACAGTTAAAAGTTTACTTGTGGTAGTCTGTGAGTCACTTCAAAGAATACTTTCGATTGGTCGTTGTATTGGTATGTATGGGCGAGAAGCGGTCGAACCACACGGTGTACAACATTAACTACCACTTCGTGTGGTGTCCGAAGTACCGCCACGCGATACTCGAACCAATCGAGGATTCGCTGGAAGCGAGTTTCCGTGCCATGTGCGACGAGTACGGCTACGAGAGACTGTCGCTCCACATCTCACCCGACCACGTACACCTGTTCCTGTCAGCCCACCCGAAGCATGCGCCGAGCGAGATTGTGCGAACGGTCAAGAGCATCACGGCGCGGGAGATGTGGGAACAGCACGAACCGTTCTTGATGGAGTATCTGTGGGGAGGTGGGTTCTGGGAGGAATCGTACTACGTGGGGACGGCGGGTGATGTTTCGACCGACACGATTGAGCAGTATATCGAGCGAACGGAACACGTTTAACGGGGCTTACGGCCTTCACCTCGGGGTCAAGCCCCGAGGCACTCGGCCTGCTCCGCCTGTAGAGGTCCGTCTGCTGGTTTCGCTGGAGGTGGGTCACCCACCAGCGGTCCAGGTTCTCGTTCTGGATAGCGGTGTTCGCTTCGAGCGTCGTTTCCTCACCGGGGCTGAGGACGTAGCCACGATCCGTCTCGCCCTCGCCAACGGTCACGTCGTTCATCTGGATAGTGTAGCCGACTTTGGTGATTGTGTAAGGGTACGGCTTTGGGTTGTACACGTCGAAGGCAAGGTTCAGTGGTGTCTCGGACTGGGTGAGGTTCTCCTGGTCCCACGCGCCGCGGGTCTCGTTGATGTAGAGGACGGGGTCCGAGACAAGCGGCTGGTCCGCCTCGACGGGCCGCGTCTCGGTGGAGTTGAACTGGCTGAGGAGGTCCGTCTCGATAGTTCGTTCCTGAGTAGCGGACACTGACCGTCCGCCGAGCATCGAGGACGTGACGGTAGCGTCGATACCTACTGTCGTCGTCTCGCCGTTGTCGATGTGAGTGACCCACCACGGCGGGATACGGTCGTTTTGCATGTCGGTGGTGAACTGTAGCGTCGAGTTGCCGGTGCCGAGACCGATGCCCTGCCTGTCGCCCTGTGCCATCTCTACGCCGTTCATTGAGACCGTGTAATTGAGTCCGACGCCGCCCAGCTGGACGCCGACCGGGTTGGGATTGGTCACGGTCAGGTCCGTCGCCACGGTAGTCGTCTGGTTCGAGACACCTGCGAAGTGATTGTTCACCGACGCGACACTGGGCGTGCCCAGGACGCCGAGTGCGACGCTGCCCCCCGCGACAGCAGCGATTGCGACAACCAGCACGCCAACTATTTTCAACCGACTCATAGTTGCACATCCATCTCCCATGGGGAGGTATATGTCCTGTGGCTCCAGCCCGAATGAACTAAGTGGGCAACACCGAAAGCGTCGTACATGAGTTCCAAGGCGTCCAAAAGCGACATGGGGACGGGCCTGGCCCTGCTGTTCGGGCTCGTCTCTGTCGGCGCGGCCGTGGTCACAGCAACAAACAGCTATAACTACGCGATTCTGCACGCACAGGAACTTGAGACGGGGAACCTGCTCGTGACATCTGGCGGCGCATTCGGGCTTGCGATGCTGGCCGCGGCCGTGGCAATCGTGGCGATCCACGCCTACGACGCCTGATACTGGTATCAGCCGCAAGACTGTGAAGGGAACCGTTAAAAACGCAGAGACCGTATCTCTTGTATGGCCGATTACAGCGAGGAAGACCGACGCATTCTCGAATATCTCCGGGACAGCGTCTCGCGTGGAGAGAGCTACTTCCGCGCGAAGAACATCGCTGAGCAGCTCGGCCTCTCGTCGAAGCAAGTGGGAGCGCGGCTGCCACGCTTAGCTGAAGAGGCCGACGAAGTCGAAATCGAGAAGTGGGGCCGAGCGCGGTCGACGACGTGGCGCGTCACGCCGACCGGATAGCCCCCGTCGGGTTTTACGCACTGTGACAATCGGTGGATTCATCGGCCAGTAGTCCTCAGTACCTTCCATGACTGTCCGGGTCGAACGAACGATGACTGTGCCGGCCACACCGGAACGTGTCTGGGAATTCATCACCGACCCGGATAAACGGGCCCGGCCAATTAGCGTCGTCACTGACTGGGAAATCATCGACGACACACACGCAAACTGGTCGATTGAGCTCCCAATTCCGGTGGTCAGTCAGACAATGACGGTAAAAACTGAGGATGTCGAACAGCGCCGCCCGGAGTACGCCCGCTTCATCGGTCGCTCGAAGGTGATGACCGTCCAGGGCGAGCACGAACTCGAAGAGACGGCCGACGGCGGGACGAAACTGACGAACCGGTTCATCGTCGACGGCAAACTCCCCGGCGTCGAGCGGTTTTTCAAACGGAACCTCGACGATGAGATGCAAAACCTCGAACAGGCGCTGCGGGACGACCTCGAAGTCGAAGTATGAGGCTCACGCTTGCCCAGACAGACGTATCGTCGGATTCGGTGACCGAGAACGTCAGTCGCGCGACGACCGCCATCAGGGACGCGGCCGCGGAGGGCGCGGACCTCGTTGTGCTCCCGGAACTGTTCAACATCGGGTACTTCGCCTTCGACCGCTACGCTCGCGAGGCGGAGGGACTGAACGGCGAGACGCTCAGCCAGATTCGCAGCGTCGCCGCGGACCACGACGTGGCGGTGCTGGCCGGCAGCGTCGTCGAGGACCTCGCGGCCAGCGCTGACAGCGGGTTCGACGTGCCCGCGGATGAGGGGCTGGCCAATACTGCTGTATTCTTCGACCGCGACGGGGAGCGCCGGGCGGTGTACCGGAAACACCATTTGTTCGGCTACGACTCTGCGGAATCCCAGTTACTGGAGCCGGGTGAGACGGTTCCGACTGTCGACTTTGAGGAATTCACCATCGGAGTCACCACCTGCTATGACCTCCGGTTCCCCGAGCTGTATCGCCACCTCGTCGACGAAGGTGTGACGCTGACGCTCGTGCCCAGTGCGTGGCCGTATCCGCGCGTCGAACACTGGAAACTGTTCGGTCGCGCCCGTGCCGTCGAGAACCAACTGTACGTCGCCGCGGCGAACGGCGTCGGACAGTTCGAGGAGGCGGAACTGCTGGGGCGGTCGACGGTGTACGACCCGTGGGGGACGACGCTCGCCAGCGCTGACGACCACCCGGCGCTGGTGACTGCCACCCTCGACCCGGCGCGCGTCGAGCAGGTCCGCGAGGAGTTCCCGGCGCTTGCTGACCGCCGGACGGACTGGCCGTAACTGCAGTCGCTGTTTGACAAAAAGCGGTTTTTGAGCGTTCGCCGTCATTATACTGCTCTCAGAACGAGTCCGTCCCGTATGGCTTCCCGAATCAGGGTCCTCGCTGTCGTCGGTCTCCTCTTGCTGGCCGGCTGTACCGGCATGGGCGGAAGTGGCGATGCGGGCGAGGCACAGGGCGGCGGCGATGGCGCACAGATGTCCAGCGGCGGCGACGGGTCGAGTCAGCCCGTCGAAGCGGATTCCAAGGCGAGCGCTGGCGATAGCGAAAACATTCAGGCCGGCGACGCGGCGGCCGACCGGGCAATCATTCGCAACGGACGGATGGTGGTCGAAGTGGAGAACTACTCCGCGACAGCCAATGCAATTGCCGCTCGCGCTCGCACGTCCGGCGGATACGTGAGCGACTCGAACCGCGAACTCCACCGTGACGACGGCGAGACGTGGTACACCGGCTACATCGTCGTCAGAGTGCCAAGCGAGGAGTACGAGCCGACGCAGTCGATGGTGAGCAAGCAGGGAACGGTCCGCTCCGAGGAAACAACGACGAAAGACGTGACCGACAAACTGGTCGACCTCGAAGCGCGATTGACCAACCTCCGGGAGCGCCGCGACCGACTGCGGACCTTCTACGAACAGGCCAACAGCACGGAGGAACTGCTCCGCATCGAGGAGGAACTGTCGTCGGTCCAGAGCGACATCGAACGCCTCGAAGCACAGAAGCGCTCGCTCGAACAGCGAGTCGCCTACTCGACGCTGCGCGTCGAGATCCATGAGCCAGCGCCCGAGTCGTCGGCCCAGCAAGTGCCGTACCACGAGCGGTCGCTGGTCTCCGCGTTCCTCTCGTCGGTGACCGACGTGTACGTGTTCACCCGCGGCCTGCTCGTGACCGCTGCGAGTCTCGCGCCGTGGATCGTCGTCCTCGCCGTCCCAGTCGTCGGCGGCCGGCGGCTCCTTCGCGGTCGGTCGCTCCCGCTACTGGGCCGACGTGGCGCGTCGGAATCAGCCACAGAAGGTGGCGACGGTGGAGGCGGAGGCGACGCCCCACAGCAGGAACCCACTGCGGAATCGGATACGGAGTCGCCCGACAAGGACGCGTAGCCGGAACCGAACACCGGGCCTTTTTTGCGTGTGCACTCGCTACGAGTAGCTGCCGGCAAGGCGCTTTTCACGTCGATGCCGGCGCTAACGCCCGTCTCGCTGCTCGGCCACTCGGCGTCGCTCGTCCGCCAAGGCTGTCCGGACAGCCTTTTCACTCCTCTCCCGGAGTCGATCCTTTCGCCTCTCCTCGCCTTTCCGATACTACCGATCTAAAACGTTCGCTCAGAAGGTACCCGGCGAACCGTGCGAGCTACCGCGTGCGTTCCCGTTCAAGCGCTTCGCTGAAGTGTGCTGGTGTGATCTCCACTTCCTCAGCGTTCTCGGTGGCTTCTTCTGGTCCGTAGGCGGACGCGACCTCCCGGATAGCCAGCATTGACGCTTCGCGGACGACGGCCTCCAGCTCTGCGCCAGAGAAGCCGTCGGTCTTTTCGGCAAGGTCCTCGATATCGGTGTCAGCGGCGAGTGGCTTCCCGGCGGTGTGGACGGCGAGAATCTCCTCGCGGGCGTCACGGTCGGGGTTCGGGACCTCGACGTGCTGTTCGAGGCGACCCGGTCGCAGGAGCGCATCGTCGATCATGTCCCGGCGGTTAGTCGCAGCCAGCACGACCAGATTGGGGTTCTCGGTGATGCCGTCGAGTTCAGCGAGTAGCTGGGAGACGACGCGCTCGGTGACTTCGTTGCCCTGACCGCGGTGGCTGGCGATGGCGTCTATCTCGTCGAGGAAGATGATGCTCGGCGCAGTCTGGCGGGCGCGTTCGAACAGTTCCCGGACCGCTTCCTCGCTCTCGCCGACGTAGCGGTCCATGATTTCGGGGCCGGCGACGTGGATGAAGTTCACGTCGCTCTCGCCGGCGACGGCCCGAGCGAGCAGGGTTTTGCCGGTCCCCGGCGGGCCATAGAGTAGAATGCCGCTTGGCGGGTCGGTGTTCGTCGCGGTGAACAGTTCACCGTACGACAGCGGCCACTCGATGGTCTCGGTCAGCGTCTGCTTGACCTCGGCCAGCCCGCCCACATCGTTGAAGGTCGCCGTCGGCGACTCGGCGACATACTCCCGCATCGCACTGGGGTCGACCGTTGCAAGCGCGGTCTCGAAGTCGTCCTGGTGGACATCGCCATCATCGCGGTCGGTCCGGAGCGCGGCCATCGCGGCCTCAGTAGTCAGTGATGCGAGGTCAGCCCCGACGAAGCCGTGGGTCTGTGCGGCGATCCGGTCCAGATCCACGTCGTCGTGCAGCGGCATGTCCCGCGTGTGGACGTCCATAATCTCGCGGCGGCCGTGCTCGCCGGGGACGCCGATTTCAATCTCGCGGTCGAAGCGGCCACCGCGGCGCAGCGCCGGGTCGATGGCGTCGACGCGGTTCGTCGCGCCAATGACGACGACGCGGCCCCGGTCTTCGAGGCCGTCCATCAGCGTAAGCAACTGGGCGACGACCCGGTTCTCCATGTCGGCGTCCTCGTCCCGGGAGCCGGCGATGGAGTCGATCTCGTCGACGAAGAGGATGGCCGGCGCGTTCGCTTCGGCTTTCTCGAAGGCCTCGCGGAGCCGTTCCTCGCTTTCGCCCTTGTATTTCGAGACGATTTCGGGGCCCGAGATGGTGTCGAAGTAGGCGTCGACCTCGTTGGCGACGGCGCGGGCGATGAGGGTCTTCCCCGTCCCGGGCGGGCCGTGCAGCAGGACCCCGCTTGGCGGGTCGATACCCAGACGGCGGAACTCCTCGGGCTCCGAGAGCGGCATCTCTATCATCTCGCGGATGCGGTCCAGTTCCTCGTCGAGGCCGCCGATGTCCTCGTAGCTCACCCCGGACTCTGTTTCGGCGGTCGGCGTGTTCGTTGTTGTTGCCTCGTCGGATGACGACTGGCCCGCGCCGCTGCCGCCGTCGAGTCCCGGCAGCACGGTCACCGCTGTCGCGTCGGTAACCCGGACCGGCCCCGACGGAGACGTTTTGCGGACGAGGAAGGTCCCCAATCCATCGATGTGCGTCCGTTCGTCGGCCTGAATAATCTGGTCGACGAGACGCTTCCTGACCAGACTCTCATAGTCCTCGCTCCCCGGCATCGGTTCGACCGGCTGGACGGCGATTTCGGTGGCCTCTGAGACCGACCCGCTTGTTACTGTGACAGTGTCGCCGATGTTGACGCCGGCGTTCGCCCGAGTGTCCGAATCGATACGGACAAACGAGCCGTCATCGTCAGCCGGCCAGACTTTCACGACAGTCATGTCATCCCCGTCGATGATGACGGGCGACCCGCTCAGCACGCCCAATTCAGTCCGTGCGGACTCCGGCAGTCGTGCGATACCGCGCCCGGCGTCGCGCTTGTTCGCACCCTCGACGGTGAGTTCGACACCGGCCTCAGTGGACCCGCTCATGCCGCCTTCTTGCAATCCGACTCCCTTGAGGGTTCCCGTTGTGTTGCGGGAAAATAATATACGGACGGCAATTCGAGGTTCTGATATGGTTGTCCAAACTGAGCGAGACGAGGTCATGTGGTACAAGTGCGAGACCTGTGGCCTGATGTTCGACGACCAGAACGACGCGCGCCAGCACGAGGAGAACTGTGACGACGAAGACCCGTCCTACATCCAGTAACGGTCCTCGCCCCGCAGTCGCGCCTGTCCCACCGTAGTCTCACCCCTCGACGATTTCGTAGCTCCGCTCGCCGAGTTCGTCCTCCTCGAAGACGAACACCCGGCCGTTCGTCACGTCGTAGTCCACCTCGACCGCCGTCCGCATCTGATTATCCCGGACCGTGACTCCCGGGAACAGTTCGTCCTCCTCACCGTCGTCAAGAATGACCCGTCCGACGCCCGTTTCTTCGAGAATGTCGTCGTGCGTCCGGAGGTCGTTGACGTACACGAGGATACCTGACGTCTCTGTCTTGTCGGTAATCAGGACGTGTGTGTCTTTTCCCGGCGCAGTTTGGATACTCCCCTCGACCGTCGTTGGGACGCCGTGATAGAACGCTTGGCGGCCGTCGAGGTACTCCACGACGACGCCGTCCTCGGTTAATTCGACCGAGACGGTGTCCGGTGCGATGTCCGACCGGTTGCTCATACCAGCCCTTCCGGCGGCGCGCTCAAAAGTGACGCGTTGTCGGTCTGGGTCGAGTGGCCGTCCTGCAATCCCACAGACAGGGTGCGAAAGGGACTAGTGACTCGCCTGTCTCCGTCTCACCATGACGAAGACCCTCGTCGTCGGGCTTGACGGAGCGAGCTGGGAACTGCTCGACCCGTGGATCGAGGCCGGCGAGCTCCCGAACCTGGCCGCGCTGCGGGACACCGGCACCTGGGCGGGGACGCGGAGCTGTCTGCCGCCAGTCACGTTCCCGAACTGGAAGTGTTACTCCTCGGGTAAGGACCCCGGCGGGTTCGGCGTCTTCTGGTTCGAGAACGTCGACCTCGCCGCGGGCGAGATCACCGTGATGAACGGCGGCGACTACGACACCGCCGAGCTGTGGGACTACCTCAACGACGAGGGGCAGTCGGCTGGCGTCGTCAATATGCCGACGATGTACCCCCCGCGGGACATCGACGACCTCGTGGTTGCCGGTGGCCCGGACGCCGTTGAAGGGGAGTACCGCTCGATCAGTTCCGGCTACACCTCGCCGCCGGAACTGGCCGACGAACTCGAATCACGGTTCGATTACAGCGTCCACCCGGACCCGCTGCTGTCCTCGAACGACGAGCGCGGCGCGGAGGTCGAGGCCATTCTGGACCTGCTGGAGAAGCGCTTTGAGGTCGCGACGACGCTACTGGACGAGCGGGACCTCGATTTCGTCCATGTGACGCTGTTCTATCTGAACGTCCTGCATCACTTCTTCTGGGACGACGAGCCGAGCCTGCGCGCGTGGCAGCTCGTCGACGAGTGGGTCGGCCGACTCGACGACCGCGAGGACCTGAACCTCGTCCTGATGTCCGACCACGGCTGTGACGCCACCCAGACGGAGTTCTACATCAACGAGTGGCTGGCCGAGAACGGCTACCAAGTTCGGGATACGAGCGTCGACGCGCTTCTCACGCAAATTGGGCTCGACCGAGAGAACCTGCTCGCGGTCGCAAAGCGGGCTGGACTGGTCGACATACTTGCCCGCGTCGTCCCCGAGTCTATCCAGCAACTCGTCCCGCAACGCGACGGCGTCAAACGGGACCGAAAGCTCGAAGCCATCGACCTGGAACAGACGAAGGTCGTCGCCAGCGGGCAAGGGCCGGTGTACATCAACCCCCGGTTCGACGTAGAATCGGTCCGTGAGTCGCTCATGGCCGACCTCCGCGAGGTAGAAGACGAGCACGGCCCGCTGTTCACGAACGTCTACAGAGGCGAGGACGTGTACAACGGCCCCTATGTCGACGCCGCCCCGGAGGTCGTCGTCGACCAGCGCCCGGGCGTCCACGTCAACGACGGCATCGGCGGCGGGACCGTCCAGAGCGGCCCCGACCGCTGGGCGGCCGAGAACACGCCCTACGGCATCTTCGCCGCCAGCGGGCCGGACTTCGAGCCTCAGGGCGAACTCGACAGAATCAGCATTCTCGATATCGCGCCGACGGTGCTGGCCGCCCACGGCTGTGCTATCCCGACTGATATGCGCGGCGAAGTGCTCCCGGTGTTCTCTGAGGACCCCGCCATCGGCGAACGTGACCCGCTCAGTATCGAGGACGCCCTCGGAAGCGATGACGGCGACGCAGTCGAGGACCGCCTGAAGCAACTGGGATACATGGAGTAGCCACCTCCGTGAGAGCGACTGGCGGTGAATGAGTGAACCCAATGGGATAAGTAGCCGCTCCCGATACACTCCGGTATGGTTAGCATCGATCTGAACAACAGCCAGCGAACGATGCTTACGACGCTGGTAAACAGGTATCAACAGACCGGTGAGGCGGTTACCGGCGAGACAATCGCGGAGGAGATCGACCGGAACCCCGGAACGGTACGGAACCAGATGCAGAGTCTGACCTCGCTGGGACTTGTCGAAGGTATTCCCGGCCCGACGGGTGGCTACAAGCCGACGTCCGAGGCATTCGACGCAATCGACCGCCAGCAGATAGACGAGGCAGAGAGCGTCGTCGTCGCCCACGACTACGACCGGGTCGACGTCACCGTCGAGGAAATTAATTTCACGAACGTTCACGACCCGGAGAAGTGCCGCGCCCGGTTCCACCTCCAGAGTTCGGTGCAGGATTTCAGTGAGGGACAGGCCGTCATTCTCGGCCCGACGCCGATATCGAAGCTCGTCGTCGCCGGGACAGTTGTCGCTGTCGACGAATCGAACAGCGAAATCCTCCTCGAGGTCGCGAAAATAGAAGGGCCTGTAGAAGAACCGGAAAAATAACCGTTCCGTGCGACCACGCAGCGTGCTGTAGCGCTTTCAGGGATCGACGCGGTCGATCCACAGCGTCGGCGTCTCTATCTCGTCTTCGGTGGGGAGGGTGTCCGGCGAATCCCAGACGCGTCCGGCCGCAGCGACGCCGCGGGCGTCGGCGACCGTGTCGAAGAACGCCTTCCCGCGTTCGTACTGCTGGCGTTTCATTCCGAGGCCGAGCAGTCGGCGCATGAGCGACGCGATGGGGCCACGTCCCTGTCGGCGCTCGTCGACTTTCCGCCGCAGGTCGTCGTACTCGTCGTCGAAGGCACGGTCCATCAGCAGTTCCGCGTACCCTTCGACGGCAGTCATCGTCGTATCGAGTTCGCCAAGCGTTGTGCGGTCGATGTTGCCGTCGGTGAGGTTGTCGATGGCGTCCTCCATCGCTGTTTCGAGGTGGTCAGACAGCCACGGGGCTGCACCGAACTCCGCCGCGTGCGTGACTTCGTGGAAGGCGATCCAGCGGCGGAAGCGGTCCCGTTCGACGTTCAACTGGTCGGCGACCCGGTTGATGTTGGGGCGCACGAAGTACAGCGCGTGGGCGTCGTTGTCCGCGAGCAAGACGGGGTCGTACTGGCCCAAGACGTTGTTTCCAAGAAACGACAGCGCAACGGCCATCGATCCGGTGTTGACGACGCGGGCGATGCCGGGCATATACTCGGCCTGCTGTTCTATCGGCTCCATCACGCGGCTGAACGTGGCGACGTTGGCGTCGATCCAGTGATGCCGGTTCTGGATTTCGACGGTTTCGGGAAGATCAAAGGCAAGTTCGCCGACCTCCCGGACGCGATCCCGTGCGTCCCGAACGTCGGTCGCGTAGCCGTCGCGTTCGGGCGTCTCGACGGTGAGGTCACCCGTGTCTGTGGCACCCTTCGCGGCGTCGGCGACAGCACTCCAGTCGATGGGGCCGTCGCCGGTCGCGCTGGCGACAGCCTGAACGCTGTGGTATAATCCCATACGTCTGAAATGTGGCGGGACAAAATAGGCCTTCTCCCTGCGAAAACGACCACTAGCGTTCGGTTCGTTGCTCGCTGTGGCACGAGACGTGGCCCTACAGCGCTTCGTCGCTGTCGTCATCAGCGGTAGACCCGCCGAAATACAGGCGCAGAACGAGCGCGACAACTGCGACGACACCGAGCACCGCGAGCGCGATGCGACCGATGCTGGGGCCACTGCCGCCTTCTGCATCCGTTTCGTCGCTCGCTTTTTCCGTCTGGGACCGCGACCACCGCGATTTGCGCTCCGATTCGTCGTCATCGTCAGCAGCGCTGAATGGGGCGTTCGCAGTGAACTCCGCGCCGTCGAGATGCAGTTCGAGGAAGGTGAATTCTGCCATACTGACAGTTCGATACCGCGACTCTTAGCCGTGGCGGTACCGGGACCACGCTGGGATGGTCGTAGACCATCTGCCGTCCGTTGATTTCATCACCACGGGGCGATTATGCCCCATATGGACACACGACGACGAGAGTTCCTTGAATCGCTGCTGACAACGCCCGGCCCGTCTGGATACGAGGCCGACAGCCAGCGGGTGTGGCTCGACTACGTCAGTGAGTTCGCCGACGAGGTCCGAACGGACGACTACGGGAACGCTGTCGCGAAGGTCGAGGGCGGCGACACGACCGTTGCGCTCGCGGGCCACGGCGACGAAATCGGGTTCATCGTTCGGGACTTCACGGACGACGGCTTCGTCAAACTGGGCCGCATCGGCGGCTCTGACAAGACCGTCTCACGCGGGCAACACGTCACTATTCACACGGCTGACGGTCCCGTTTCGGGTGTCGTGGGACAGACTGCGATTCACCTCCGGGATTCGGACGACGATTCAGTCCCCGAAATCTCCGAACAGCACGTCGACGTTGGGGCAGTGGACGGTGGCGAGGTAGAATCGCTCGTCGACCGCGGCGACCCGGTGACATTCGTCCAGACGCTGAGTGAACTGGAGAACGGCCGCCTCGCTGCACGGGGGATGGACAACCGTATCGGCATCTGGGCGGCCGCTGAGGGACTCCGCCGCGCAGCAGAGTCAGATGCGGACGCAACGGTGTACGCTGTTTCGACGGTGCAGGAGGAAGTCGGCGTACAGGGTGCGAAGATGGTCGGATTCGACCTCGCGCCCGATGTCGCCATCGCAGCGGACGTGACGCACGCAACGGACGCACCGGGCTCGCCGGGCAAAGCCGCGACGGGTGTGGAACTCGGCGAGGGACCGGTCGTTGCCCGCGGGAGCGCGAACCATCCGGTCGCCGTCGATGCGCTTCGAGAAACGAGCGACGCCGAGGACATTGACATCCAGTTACAGGCGACCGGTATCCGGACCGGGACCGACGCGGACGCTTTCTACACCTCCCGCGGTGGGATTCCGTCAGTCAACGTCGGCCTGCCGAACCGCTACATGCACACGCCGGTCGAAGTCATCGACCCGGACGACCTCGACGCGCTCGCAGACCTGCTGGCTGGCTTCGCCGTCCGAGCGGCCGAGCAAGCGCCCTTTAGCGTCGACGTGTAGGATATCTGAACGCTCTCGCGCGCCATCAGACAAACGGTACGTTTAAGCGGCCATCACTATCCAAACCGTACATGAGTGGACGACCGCTAGATGTACTCGAAGCGTCCCTCGGTGAGACAGTCACCGTACAGCTGAAGGGTGGCGAACTGTTCGAGGGGGAACTCACTGGCTACGACCAACACATGAACCTCGTCGTTGAGGATGAAGACACAACGATTATACGCGGCGATAACGTCGTCTCAATTACTCCATGACTGGCGCAGGAACTCCGAGTCAGGGCAAGAAAAACACCACGACGCACACGAAGTGTCGACGGTGTGGTGAAAAGTCGTATCACACGAAAAAGAAGGTCTGCTCGTCGTGCGGTTTCGGCAAGTCGGCCAAGCGGCGTGACTACGAGTGGCAGTCGAAAGCGGGCGAATAACACACTCAACACAAATGCACGAGAAGTGCGGCGTTGTTGGCATCTCTTTGGAGGACCGTGACGCCGCCCGACCGCTTTACTACTCCTTGTACGCGCTCCAGCACCGCGGCCAGGAATCGGCCGGCATCGTCACCCACGACGGGTTCCAGCAGTACAGCCACGTCGAAATGGGACTCGTCGGTGACGCATTCGACCCCGGCGACCTGGAGGCGCTCAACGGCTCGAACGGGATCGGCCACGTCCGATACCCGACTGCCGGGAGCGTCAACGCCTGCTGTGCCCAGCCGTTCTCCGTCTCGTTCAAGTCGGGGTCGCTGGGACTGTCCCACAACGGGAACCTCGTCAACGCTGACGAGATCGGCGACGAACTGGCTGACCTCGGCCACGCCTTTACGTCCGATGGCGACACCGAGGTCATCGCCCACGACCTCGCGCGTAATCTCCTCGAGGAGGATCTGGTTCGGGCTGTCAAGCGGACGATGAACCGCATCCACGGGTCGTACTCTTTGACCATCATGCACGACGAGACGGTCCTCGGCGTGCGCGACCCGCAGGGGAACCGGCCGCTGTGTATCGGCGAACTCGAGGACGGCTACGTCCTCGCCTCCGAATCAGCCGCCATCGATACGCTCGACGGCGAACTGATCCGGGACGTCAAGCCCGGCGAACTCGTCGTCCTGCACGCCGACGGCACCGGCTACGACACCTATCAGCTCGTCGAACCGGAGAACACGGCCAATTGCTTCTTCGAACACGTCTACTTCGCGCGACCGGACTCGACCATCGACGAGAACCTCGTCTACGAGGTCCGGCGCGAACTCGGTCGGAAACTCTGGGAGGAGTCCGGCGTCGAGTCGGACGTGGTGTTGCCGGTGCCCGACTCCGGGCGTGCGTTCGCCTCCGGATACGCTGAGGCCGCACAGGACGACGGCTCGGACATCGAGTTCGCCGAAGGGCTGATGAAAAACCGGTACGTCGGCCGTACGTTCATCATGCCGACGCAAGACGAACGCGAGCGGGCTGTCCGACTGAAGCTCAACCCCATCAAGTCCACAATCGAGGGCAAAAGCGTCACCATCATCGACGACTCTATCGTCCGCGGGACCACCTCGACGCAACTGATCAAGTTGCTGAAGGATGCCGGTGCCGAAGAGGTCAACGTGCGCATCGGCGCGCCGCCCATCGTCGCTCCGTGTTACATGGGTATCGACATGGCCTCCCGCGACGAACTCATCGCCGGGAATCAGTCCGTCGAGGAAATCCGCGACGAAATCGAGGCGGACTCGCTGTCGTATCTCTCTATCGACGCCATCGCGGAAACGCTGGACAAGAGCCGGACTGACCTCTGTCTCGGCTGTGTCACCGGCGAATACCCCTACGACATCGAGGGCGAGGCGACGGACCGCGACGTTGTCCGCCCGGATATCGGGACCCAATCGAGCCCGGCTGACGACTAGCGTCGTCGGTGCTGCACAGCACTACATTTTTGCCCACTCCGAGTGAGGCGTTGCCCATGCCAGGGCCGTCCTTTCTCGCGACCGACCGAACCGCCCTCCGGTCCCCGGAGCGAGACGACCTCAACTGGATACAGCACGTCTTTCACAACGAGCAGGTCTGGGGCCTGGGGACGTACGCCCGCCCGCCGACCACCGACCAGATGGAAACATACTACGAAGAGACGCTTTCCGACGAGGACTCGGTCCATCTACTGGTCTGTATCGACCCGGCCGGGAGTCCCGGCCCGGTCGAGGAGCGGACCGAGCCGGTCGGACTCGTCGCTATGACGGACCACGACACGGAGCGCGGCACAGCCGAACTGGCGTACTGGCTTGACCCGGACGCTTGGGGTCAGGGGTACGCCACTGAGGCGGCGGGCAGGCTGGTCAAGTATGGCTTCGACCAGCAGGCGCTCCGAAAGTGGTCGGCGAAAATCGTGGGCGGGAACGACCGCTCCGTCGCGGTGGTCGAACGGCTGGGATTCACGAAGGAAGGGACACACCGCGAGGAGTGGTATCTCGACGGCGCGTGGCGTGACATGTTGTGGTTTGGGTTGCTCCGAACGGAGCGCGAGTAATCCTTACCAGACCAGATACAGCATCGCGTACACAACGATACCCATCGAGAAGGAGATGAGCCACAGGCTTGCGGCCAGCTTTCCGGCTCGCGGATGGTTTGTCGATGGCAGTTCCGAGACGGGGTATGTGTAAGCCAGCAGCAGGACGTAGTACACCGCCGGGATGGCGATGATGGCGAGCAAGATGTGGACCGCGAGAAACGGCAGGTAAAAGTAGGTCTCGACGACCGACGGGCCGGTGAAGTCCGTCGGCCCGACAAGCGTTATCCGGTAGAGGTACAGCACGAGAAACAGGGCGAACAGGCCAAACGAGGAGAGCATCAGTTTCCGGTGTCGAGCGATGTTTCCGCGGCGGATGGCCCGGACACCGCCGATGATTGTTCCGATAGCGAGAGCGCTGACTACGGCGTTGGCGTGGGGAATGGCCCCGAGAACGCTCGCGGGCGCAGCGGGGAGAGCCGACTGGGGAATGGCCCCGAGAACGGCCCCGAACACGAGCGCAAGCGACACGACCGTCAACAGGCCAGTGAGTGCTGGCACGCGATACCGAGCCTGAAGATCCATACCACAACTCCGGACTGAATCCAGAATACGGTTTCGAGTCGCGTACGGCGAGGCGGGGTCCTACGTGGTTTTCGCTGACGGTCGCTCAACGTCGGTTACGTTCAGCCGGACCCGCCCCATCGATTCGTTGGCAAGGGCGATTTCCCACCCGTGGCCGTGTGCGATTTCCCGGATCACAGCGAGATGGAGCCCGACTCCTTCATCAGTGGAGGCGTAGTAGAGTTCAAACGGCCCCTCGTTTCCCGCCTCCAACGGAGGGCCGTCGTGTTCGAGGGCGAACCCATCGGCCGTGTCCGTGATCGTTACCTTCCCAGTGTCGGCCTGGTCCGTGGCGAGCCGAAAGAAGTTCTCTGCGAGCTGACACAGCCGGGTGCTATCGGCCAATATCGTCTCGGTACAGTCGATTTCGATGGTCGACCCATCGGTGTCGACCGTCGTCCAGGCGTCCCCCATCACGTCGGAGAGCGCGACCGGCTCGACAGTGTACTGTCTGCCGCCCTGTCGCGCGATTTCCATGAGATCGTCGATGAGGAACGAAATACGGGTGTGGCTGCGCTGGATGGCGTCAAACTCTTCGGCGGCGTGTTCAGCGGCGAGGAGTTCGACCCGTCCCATCGCTGCCTGAAGCGGGTTCCGGAGTTCGTGTGAGATGATCTGTGCGAGCTCTCGGAGCCGCTCTTTCTGTCGTTCCAGTTCTGTCGTTCGCTGCTGGAGCGCGTCTTTCGTCTGGCTCGCGTCGATAGCCAGCGCGATATTGTGGCCGACCTCCCGGAACGTGTCCTGTTCTTCCATGTCGAAGATATCGACACGGTCGGCGTACACCCCGAGGACACCGTACGACGTCCCATCGTACACCAGTGGCACAGCGAGCACGCGGACGCAGTCCGTCTCCAGTGCGTCTGTGTCGTCCGCGAACGTTGCTGGGTCGATGTCTGCAACGACCAGTCTGTCCTCCGAGTCGGCGCGACGCAACGGCTCCGGCACGGCGATGGAAACGCGGTCTCGCTGTGAGCCCAGCGCTCGAACGACCGGCCTGTCGTGCTGACAGGTCACCGTACAGGCTTCGCTGTATCTGGCCGTGCCCGCCAGAACTGCTGTGACATCGCGTTCGATATCCATCCGTGACTGTGAGCGGACGAGCGCTTGATTAACCAGCCGGACGGCCTCGTTGAGCTGTTTTCGCTTGTTTGCCCGTTGACGGGCCGGGCTGGACGCGACGGCGGCGTCGACCTGTGCCAGAAGCCGCTGGTGGGCGTCTGCCACGGTGTTCGGAACGTACCCGAACACGTCGCGGCCATATGCCTCACGAGCGATGTCTCCGTTCGTCACCTCAGCAAAAAGGACGACTGGAAGTTCGGGATGGCTTTCCCGCAGTCGTTCGATAACCGTTAGCCCACCGAGGTACTGTGTTCCATCCAAGTTCTCCACTTCGCAGTTCGTGACGACACAATCCGTGTCGTACTCGCCGAGCGCACACTCCAGTTCACGAACACCGTCGAACTCATGGACGGTGAGACCGCTGTCTCGAAGCATCGAAATCGCGGCCCTGTCCTGGCTCGGACTACGGACGAACAGGACGGTGGGCTGTGACTTCATCACCCGTCCGAAGAGACACACACACATAAAGAAGTTACACCACGACCATCCCTACTGGTGACACTTCCACCGTCTCAGCGACGGTATCGCCCAATTCAGGGGACGATTTATACTCGTGGCAGTGTACCCTCTGATGATGGCACAACCGGGGCTGGAGATTCATCGGACTCAGTCGGCAGTCCTCGATGCGATACGATCACTTATCGACAGTGCCGAGGAGAGTCTCACGGTTGCTGTGCCGATATCCGCCCTCTCGGAGCTTGTGCCGCAACTCAGCGCCGCTATCGAGCGAGATGTGTTGGTGTTGTTACTGGTCCACGGCGATGAGACAGTACCGACGCCCCCGTACGAGGATATCGCAACAGCGGTCAGGACAATCGAGAGCAACATCACCCCGTTGCTCGTGACCGCCGACACTCAGCGTGGACTCACTGGGCATTCTGGAATGCTGACTGACTCGATAGCAGGATATCAGGCAACCAAGTTCGATAACAAGAACCTCGCGCACGACCAGTTCACGATGTTTCTCGGTAGCCACTGGCTGATGGGGACGGAACGCTACGTCGCCGACGTGTGTGAGTTCCCGCGGACGTTCTCTGCCTTTCAGTTCGCGGTGCTCATGTCGGCGCTGGCGCTGCGCGCGGGGACGCCGATCACTGCTCGCGCCCGGGTACTCTCGACTGCGGACCGGACGGAGACGACGATATCGGGACCGGTGATAAACGTCCGGCAGAGCGTCGTCTATCCCGCATCGAGCACGAACCCGGCCGAGCGGTCACTCACTATCAAGACCGATGCCGGACCGGTCACTGTCGGCGGGGCCGGTGCGACGAAGGAAGCCTACGAGTGTCGCGAGATCACGCTGGACAGGGCTGACGACGAATAACGCAGCGAGAAAATCGCCTGTAAGACGTAAAAATCAGCGTCGGTGTGTCGACCGTCGCTATCGAGTGCCGACCGTCGCTACTGGAAGGTGCGACTGGCCGTGCTCTCGTCAGTGACGCCGGGTTCAGCCCGGTCGAAGCGCTGCTCGATTTCGTCGTAGCGCTCGCGGGTCTCCTCGGTGACGCTGGGGCCGACTTCGGAGAGCGCGTGCTCAAAGTGGTCCATCGTCACGCGGACGTTGCTGACACTGTCGCCGATATCCTCGGGGTCCACACTGTTGATGAACTCCCGGGTCGCGGCCATCGACGCCTCGCGGGCGACCGCTTCGATGTCCGCGCCGACGTAGCCGTCCGTTCGGCTGGCCAGGTCGTCGAGGTCGACGCCGTCGGCCAGCGGCTTGTCGCGGGTGTGGACGTGGAAGATGGCGCGCCGGGCGTCCTCGTCCGGGACGGGCACGTGAACGTGCCTGTCGAGTCGGCCGGGGCGCAGGAGCGCGTCGTCGATGAGGTCCGGTCGGTTGGTGGTCGCAACGACCACGACGTTCTCCATGTCCTCGATGCCGTCCAGTTCCGTCAGGAGCTGGGAGACGACGCGTTCGCCGACGCCGGAGTCGGTCGTGCCGCCGCCACGTTCGCCGGCGATGGAGTCGATCTCGTCGAAGAACACCACAGTCGGGGCGTTCTCGCGGGCCTTGCTGAACACTTCGCGGACGCCCTTCTCGGACTCGCCGACGAACTTGTTCAGGAGTTCCGGCCCCTTCACGGAGATGAAGTTGGACTGGGCTTCGTTGGCGACGGCCTTCGCCAGCAACGTCTTCCCGGTGCCGGGCGGACCGTACATCAGCACACCCTTTGCGGCTTCGAGGTCCATCGACTCGAACACGTCTTCGTACTCCAGCGGCCACTGGATGGTCTCTCGGAGCCGCTCCTTGGTGTCTTCGAGCCCACCGACGGAGTCCCAGGTGACGTCCGGGACTTCGACGAAGACCTCCCGGAGCGCGGAGGGCTCGATACCCTTCATTGCCTCCCGGAAGTCCGTGTCGCTGATCTCCAGCTGTTCCAGCACCTCGGCGTCGATTTCGTCGGATTCGAGGTCGAGTTCGGGGCGGATGCGCCGCAGGGCGTTCATCGCGCTCTCTTTCGTGAGGGTCGCGAGGTCAGCGCCGACGAAGCCGTGGGTGTTCTCGGCGTAGTTCTCGATGTTGATCTCCTCGGAGAGTGGCATCCCGCGAGTGTGGACCTGGAGAATCTCCTTGCGGCCCTTCTTGTCCGGGACGCCGATCTCGATTTCGCGGTCGAAACGACCGCCACGGCGCAGCGCCGGATCAATGTCATCAACGCGGTTCGTCGCGCCGATGACGATGACCTGCCCGCGCTCTTCGAGCCCGTCCATCAGGCTGAGCAACTGGGCGACGACGCGGCGCTCCACGTCGCCCTGGGTCTCGCCACGCTTCGGGGCGATGGAGTCGATCTCGTCGATGAAAACGATAGCGGGGGCGTTCTCCTCGGCCTCTTCGAAGACCTCACGGAGTTGCTCCTCGCTCTCGCCGTAGTACTTCGACATGATCTCCGGCCCGGAGATAGTGGTGAAGTACGCGTCGATTTCGTTGGCGACGGCCTTGGCCATCAGCGTCTTCCCCGTGCCGGGCGGGCCGTGCAGGAGGACGCCCTTCGGCGGCTCGATGCCGAGCTGTTGGAACAGTTCGGGGTGACGCATCGGCAACTCGATCATCTCGCGGACCTGTTCGAGTTCGCGGTCGAGCCCGCCGATGTCCTCGTAGGTCACGTCGGGAGTGTCGCTCGCTTCAGGTGCGCCCTCGCCGCTGTGGACCTGTTCGGCGGGCATTTCGCTGACCTGAATCTCTGTGGAGTCCGTCACGACGACCGTGCCGGAGGGTTCCGTCTCGGCGATCTTCAGCGGGATCTTCTGGCCGGACATCGAGGAAAGCGGTCCGAGGCCGAAGCTAACGGGAACCGTCTGGCCCTGTGTGACGGCCTGGCCGCTGAGGTTGTTGCGGATCATCGGCCCGACGTTGCCCCGGACCCGGAGGTTCTGGGGCAGCGCGACGGTGACCGAGGTCGCGGGGTTGACATCGGCCTTTTCGATGTTGACGGGGTCATCGATACCGACGTTAGCTTCCTGGCGGAGCTGCCCGTCGATGCGGACGATGCCGTTCCCCTCGTCCTCGGGGTAGCCGGGCCAGACCCGGGCGACAGCGCGGCTGTCCTGCTTCCCCTCGAGAACTATGTAGTCGCCGTTCTCGAGTTCGAGTTCGTCCATCGCGGCGCGGTCGATAGCCGCGAGGCCTCGGCCAGCGTCTTTCTGTTTGAGTGGTTTAACAGTGAGTCTCATCAGTTATCTCTCCCCGTCTGACAGTTCGATAGTGAGAACCCCGTGGTTGATAAACGCTCGTGCGTCGTCAGCGGGGATTTCCTGTTCGTACTGGTGGCCGTCAGCGACGACGATGACGGTCCCATCGACCACATCGACACTCGCATCGGCGGCAGGTCCCACGTCCGCCGCGAACACGACGCTGTCGTCGTACTCGAATCGGCGGAGGGGCGTCTCGTCGAACAACTGCTGTTCTGAAGTCATGCTAACCAAAAGTAAGTGCTATAAGTATATAAATCCATCGCCGAAATACGCCGTACGGCAGAAAAATGAGGAGAGTTGCTTGAATGCGGTTCACACCTCATCTGAGCGCGCCAACCTTTTATCCACACCGCTTCCGAACGGTGTCGCATGGTACGGGTCAGTCACAACGGGCGAGGCACGGCGTACAGACAGACACAGCCTGCGGCATCGGGGCCGACGGCGCTGTATGTCCACGGCAGCGGGGCGACACACCGCGTGTGGGGTCACCAATACGCGCCATCTGGACCGGCTCACCCCGCCGTCGCACTGGACCTGTCAGGGCACGGTGACTCCGAGGATGTCGACACCGACGCTGGGACCACGACACTCGACGCCTACGCGGACGACGTGGTCGCTGTAGGGCAGGAGACAGACGCGGATGTGCTGGTCGGCAATTCGCTTGGCGGGGCCGTCGCCCAGTGGGTCGCCCTGGAGCGGGACTGGACGCCCGAGGCGATAGTGTTGCTGGGGACCGGCCCCGAACTCCCGGTGTTCGAAGGGCTGCAGGAATGGCTCGCAGACGACTGGGACCGCGCCGTCGAGTTCCTCCACGAGCGGGACCGACTGTTCCACGACACGGACCACGACGCCGCGTCTCGCTCCCGCGAGCAGATGGCGGCGGTCGGGCAGGCAGTAACACGCCGCGACTTCATGACGTGTCACGGTTTCGACGTGCGCGAGCGACTGGGCGAGATCGATGTGCCTGTGCTGGCTGTCTGCGGCGAACACGACAAACTGACTCCACGCGCGTATCACGAGACACTGGCTCACGAGATCCCCGACGGAGAGGTGTCGTTTGTCCCTGATGCTGCCCATCTGGCGATGGTCGAACAGGCCGAGACATTCAACGACCTCCTGAAGGAGTTCATCAAGGACGCGGTCTGAGCGGTTTGAGATATACTGAAGCGGCGCTATTGAGACACACAACTACTGACTGGAGGGGGCGACAGTGGCGGTCACGGCTTCGGCTGTTCTGCTGAAGCAGATGGCAGGCGAATAGTGATGACCGAACCTCGTGGCGTATTCTCGGCAAACGTGATGGTTCCGCCGGAGGTAGTGATAGTCCAGTAGGCGATCCAGAGACCCAGCCCGTTGCTGTGCTTGAGAGCCGTTTCTGTCCCCGTTTCGATCACCTCCTGCTCTCGGTCAGGGAGTCCGGGACCGTTATCAGCGACCGCAACCGTAACGTCCCCGTCATCTGTGGGTCCCATAACCGTCACCGATACCTCTGGGACCGACTGGTCGTTGTGTTCGGCCGCATTTTCCAGAACGTTCCTCAGCGCGGAGTCGATCAAATCTACGGCGGATACCTCCGCCCGGTCCGGCCGTTCGACGCGAAACTCCACGTCTGGATACGTCCGTTCGAGGTCAGCTATTACGTCTGCAACGACAGCGCTGAGATCGACGGTCGTAGTTTCGACTGCGCCGTCCCCGACGAACCGCTCAAGGTCGCGAGCCCGCTCGCTTAATGTGACAATATCCTCTCCTTTCCGTTTGATTCGCTTCAGTTGTGGCTGGGCTTGCTGTGATTTGAGGAGGTTCTCAGTGGTCCCCAGAATGACCTGCATATCGTTACGGATGTCGTGGCGGAGGACGCGGTTGACGACCTCTAGGCGCTGTCGCTGTCGCTCGATGCGTTGTTCACGTTGTTTGCGCTCGGTTACATCAGTGAGTGTGATCAGTTGTCCCGTGACTGTGCCGTAGCCACGATGCAGCGGTGTCTGTCGTACTTCGTATGCTCGCTCTTCGCCATTCACAGGCACGGTAATTTCGGCACGGTCTGGGATGTCGTCGGTTGGCGAGTCACGGAGCTCAATCAAACCGGGGAGCACATCCTCAAGTGGCCGGCCGATCCACGCTGCCCCCGGTGTCCCGATAATGGCTTTCGCCTGTGGATTGAGATCGATGACAACGTCGCGTTCGTCGACGACGATGACAGCCTCTTTCATCGACGCGACGATCTCGTCCCGGGCGATCTCTCGGGCTGCAGGAATGACTTGAAGCAGTTGCCGACGAAAAACAGCGCCCCCCAGAAGGACGCCACTGAACACGAATCCGATCTTGGTCAGGTCAAATACGCTCGAGACGCCGGTAAGGTAGAGAATGTTTCCTCCCCACGGGAGGAGTGCTGCCAGGCTGAGTCCGATCGCCTGGGTACGGTAGACGCGTCCTGAGAACAGTGCCAGCTTCAGCATGAGGCCGGTCCCCACAGCCATCACGACGTACGCGTATGCGGTCCATGCCCAGAACGCGGGGCCCCGCTCCGTCACTGAAACGAGGAGCGAGCCCTGGAAAGCCAACTCCATCGAGGACCAGAACCACCCGTGGTATTGGTTTGTCCACACGAGCAAGATCATCAGGACAGGCCCGAGGAGTATGCCCGCCAGCTCTTTGCGGGTCGGAAGGCGAGTCTGACCCGTGTACTGGATGGCGAACAGGAGCCACGCGACGGGAACGGCCCCAATTGCGGGATACATGAGCTTGAGTGCGAGGCGCTTCGTTGCAAGGTCGGTCGCCCCGAGTTCAATCACAGACATCACCGACCACCAGGCGATGGCAACCATCAAAAAAACGAGAGAGCGAGACCCCGTGCAGTCGCGATAGTACACGCCAACACCAGCGATAAGAAGCGAAACTGCGGCGGAGAGAAGAGGGGTATATAGGTACCAAGAGAACTGAAATTCCATTCCTGCTGTTGAACTCCGTACCACATATGTATGGGATTAACAGACTTTAAAGCACCAGATATACCGATCAAGATCGAGAGTTGTACGAGCCTGAGTGGAACTGAACGGCTGAAGCTGCTGGCGTCTTACTCTCCGGGGTAAAACCACGGGCCGAGCGCGAAAAACAGCAGCGCGATGGCGAGCATCGCCCGCGGGCCGGCCCGGAACAGCGCAGCCGGCGCGACGACGGCCACCGCCTGCACGACGCCCATCGGCACCGCGTGTTTGGGACCGGGTTTCGGATAGTCGAAGGGCGCGATCATCGCCAGCGAGAGACCGAGCGCGCCGACACTCAGGACGAGCGGGTTCGTGATGCCGCTCAGATACGCCGTCGCGATGATGATACTCCCGAGGGTGTTCGGCATGCCCGGCCGCTCGTCGGGAGAATCGAAGTACGTCGAGTAGAAGGCGGTCCGGACGATGGAGCACACGACGTACGCGGAAGCGAGCAACGCGAGGCCAACGAACACGGCCGGATGAGCGGATTCGACACCGCCGTACGCGTCCGTCAACAGCACGTAGAGAAAGAGGCTCGGCGTCGCACCGAACGAAACCACGTCGGTCACCGAGTCGAGCAGCGGGCCGACCGCCGAACTGTCGCCGTTCCGGGCAACGATTCCGTCGATAGCGTCGGCGATGACCGCAAGCAGGATGAGCCGAGCGGCCAGATGGGGGTCAGTGAAGGCGATGGCTCCGGCGACGAACCCGACGACGGCGTTGAACAACGTCACCGTGTCGGCGACACTGAGTCGTCGGCGTACCTCGAAGCCCATGGTTCCCCGGTTGGCCACGGCGTATATGAAGGACTCGAAAGCGAACGCTCCACAGTGCCGACCGGCAGCCCATCACTCCTCCGGGAGGTCGTGGCCGATGCGCAGACGGATGGCGGTGGCGAGCGTCCCGACGACGAGGACGACCAGTTCCCAGCCGCTCCGGGCGATTGGGAACACACGGTCGACAGTCTCGGGTTCCGGCTGGCCCGGATTGGGGTCGATACCGGTACTCATCTGCACCTCGCTGGAGTTGCCCATCGACTGCGTGGTCGAGCCACCGCTCCCGCCCGTACCGGTGCCACCGGCTGTCTGAGCGCGCGGCTCGGGTAGCTCGACGAACGTCTGCACGATACCGCGCTGGCTCGACAGCTCCAGATGGCCGCTGAGCTGATAGAACTGGTCGTACAGCGGCCAGAAGAGGTTCGCACCGCCAGTAATCAAGTCCAGCAGTACGTGACCCACCGCATACACCACAACACAGAACCAGCTGACTCGAACACCGTACGCCCCCCAGCGGCGCTTAATATACGATTTGTCGCGCAGGTACAGGTCGGCTCCGATGAGGAGCGCCAGCACCGCCGGGATGACGAGGTTCGTCGTCGCGGCCCGGTGACCGGCCTGCCAGTAGAGACCGAGGAACGCGTCTACATCGGGAAACGTGACAACGAGTATCGACAGGAGCAACGACCGCTTATCGAATGCAGCACCCAGCAGCGTTGCGGCGAGTAACCCAACAAAAGCGTAGTGGACCACCAGCGAAGGCATATAATAATCACTACCACCACAGAAATGAGCGTTGTGGTGGGCTCTATCAGAATTAGAAACTACCCCACTTGATTAATATAGCCACAGTAAATACATTGTTAGTGGGGAATCGGTGGGGTGGAACGGCACCCACTATCATTTCTGTAGATAAGAGCGACACGTCGGGTCAAAACAGCGAAAACGAGGACTGCTCAGTCTGCCGTGATTTCTTGCTGTGTCGTGGCCGTCTCAGTCTTCATTGGGGCGACGAGCCTGTAGACCCCGTACAGGGCCAAGACTAGGAGGCCGGCCAAGACCAGCCCGGTCCGGAGCGTCGGATCGACCATCGGGGTCGCGATGATCTCGCCCGCGTCGTTCGTCAGCGGTGCCGCGCTGTAGGGCTTACCCGCCAGTATCTCCACGATGCCGAGGACAACGACTCCCAGCAGCATCAGTCCGCCGCTGAGTGCCATCGCCGCTTTGTCGATGACGGTGGTGTGTTGTTGCATTGGTGGTCACCTCCTTAGCCGAGCAGGTACCTGAGTTTCGGGTGTCGTTTGACCAGTTTGGTCTTCTCGATGATCGCGTCGAGGCCGTAGTAGCGACCGGTGGCCAGCACGATCATCGTCATGAACAGCAGCAGGCCCATGAAGTCGCTGTTGACCAGCCCGTGGCCGAACTCCGCGTTGCCGATCCAGAACAGGGACATGAAGAAGACCCCGAACACGGAGGCGAGCCTGACTAGCGCGCCGACCATCAGTCCCAGCCCGATGAGCGTCTCGCCCAGCGGAACCATCGCCTGAATGAGCCAGCCCAAGTGTTCGCCCATCAGCACGGGGATCGGACCGAGTGCCGTGCCAGTCATCTGCTTGAGATACATCGGCCCGTAGCTGTAGGCCAGCCCGTCTTCGATGAGCTTCGTTACGCCTGCGTGGAAGAACCACCAGCCGGTTACGACACGCAGGAACGCCAGCCAGTATGCGGTCCAGGCCCCGCCGAGCTCGAGCTCGAAGTCGTCTGCCAGGGGGTTCGCCGCTTGATAGGACATCTGTGTCACCTCACATATGGAGTTCCGCACCACGGTGGCATATAAGGGAGAGGGTGTTCCCACAGAGTGAAAACCCATCTCAGCGGCTGAGAAGGCAGATTTCAGCGGCTGGGTGTATCGGGCCCTGTTCGGCTGTGGGTTTTAGGAGCTTTCGCGGGGATGAGAGCCACCCACGGGCCACCGTGAGGTTCAAACCCTCCATGCAACTACGGTACGACACCAATGGTACTCGAACTGACGGGCGAACACACCACAGCACGGGTGATGGTCGACGACGAATCGCTCGTCGAGAGCGGGTGTCGGGAGCAGATCGAGACGCTCATCGACCATCCGGCGTTCACTGAGCCGGTTCGAATCATGCCGGACACGCACTGGGGGGCCGGCGCACCTATCGGCTTTACGATGCCGTTGAGCGAGCGCGTCGTGCCGAACATCGTCGGCGTCGACGTGGGGTGTGGAATGGCCGCGACGAACCTTGGCCCGCAACTCCCGCTAGAAGACGCTGAGCGCGAGCGACGCGTCCGCGAGGCGGTCCCGATGGGGCGGTCGGTCCACGACTACGACGATGCGGTCCACTTCGTCGAAGAGTTCCCGTTCGAGCGGGCCAACCGCATCTTCGAGCAGTTCGACACGGCCTACGCCGAGCGGTTCGGCGAACACATCGACCCCGTCGAGTTCGACTTCAACGGCTACGACGGAGAGTACTTCGAGTCGCTGTGTGACCGCGTTCTGGCTGACCAGCGCCAGGGCATGGGGTACATCATCAAGAGCGCGGGGACGCTGGGCGGCGGGAACCACTTCGTCGAGTTCGGCCAGGCCCGCGAGTCGGGTGACTACTGGCTGGTCATCCACAGCGGTTCCCGGTATCTGGGTAAGTCCGTCGCCGAGTACTGGCAGTCGACGGCGACGGACCGCCGAACAATCGGCGAGATCCGCGACCAGCTTCCCGAAGAGTACGTCGAGTACCTGAAATTCGACCCCGATACAGTCGAATCCCGCGACCTCTACGCCTGGGTCACTGGCGGCATGGGCGAATCCTACATCCGGAAGGACCGCCTCCGCCGCGAACTGGACGGCAAGGAGATCGAGAACGCCTTCGACGCCTTAGGACAGGTTCAGGATGCCATCCACAGCAGCGACGACGAGGACCGCAACACGGACTTAGACTGGCTGGAGGGTCGCGAGGCCCACGGCTACCTCGTCGATATGCTGTTCGCCCAGCAGTACGCCCGCTGGAACCGCGAACTGATGAGCGATGCCGTCTGTGACGCCCTTGGCGTCGACCCCGTCGACCGCTTCCAGTCGATTCACAATTACATCGACTTCCGTGACCTCACTATTCGCAAGGGAGCGACGCCCGCTCGCGACGGACAGCGGTTGCTGGTCCCGTTCAACATGGCCGACGGGTCGATTATCGCACGCGGGAAGGGCAACGACGAGTACCACCAGACAGCGCCACACGGTGCGGGCCGTGTGATGAGCCGCCGGCGGGCCCACAGCGAGGTCGATATGGACGAGTTCGCCGAAGCGATGGACGGTATCTACTCGGAGTCCGTCATCAAAGGCGTCCGGGACGAAGCGCCGATGGCGTACAAGGACGCCGACGCGATACTCTCGGCTATCCAGCCCACTGCCGAGGTCGTCGAGTACGTCGACGCCGTCCATAATCTGAAGGCAACTGAGTGAGCGAACCTGTTGGTCTGGCAGAAAGTGATTAGGACATGAAGGCCCTGTCTCCGGTATGACCATTCTTGTGGCTATCGCCAACGATTCGGTCTCTCCGGCAGTCATTAATACGGCAGTTCGACTCGCCGACGGACTCGACGAGGAACTGTACGTCGTCCACCTCGTCGACGAGAACACCGCTGATGGCACAGCCATGCAACTCCGGGACGAGATGCGCGACCGGTTCCGCGACGCCACCGTCGTGGCGACGGTCGCTATCGAACACGTCGGCCGGTCAGCAATGCGGTCGGGCACGCGGATCGGCAACGAACTGCTCGAACTCGCGGCTGACGTGGATGTGCATCACATCGTCATGGGCCACGAGCCGAAGGGGCTGGCCGGCAGACTCCGGGAAGGCGACGCCGCAGTCGCTGTCATCGACGCCGCCGATGTGCCCGTTACTATCGTCCCCGAAGGTCCCGTCGACGCGTGAACGCCGTGCGGCGTATCACAGGCCCAGCTCCCGGCCGAGCACCATCCGCTGTATCTCGCTCGGTCCCTCGCCGATTTCCATGAGCTTCGCGTCCCGGTAGAACCGCTGCGGGGCGAAATCCGTCGTGTAGCCGTAGCCGCCAAGCACCTGAACGGCGTCTTCGGCGACCTCGCGACAGATTTCGCTGGCGTCGAGTTTCGCTAGCGACGACAGACGCGTCACGTCTTCGCCCTGGTCGTACATCGTCGCAGCCTTGTGGGTCAGCAGGCGAGCGCGCTCGATTTTGCGGTCCATCTCGACGATTTTGTCCCGGACAGCGTCGAACTTCGAGATGGGTCGGTCGAACTGCTCGCGTTCGGTAGCGTAAGACTTCGCGGCCTCAAACGCCCCCTGTGCGAGCCCCGTCGAGAGCGCAGCAATGGAGATGCGGCCGCCGTTGAGCGTCTTCAGGGTCTGTGCCCAGCCGTCGCCTTCCTCGCCGAGCAGTCGGTCCGCGGGAACCCGGCAGTCGTCGAACTGGAGTTCGCAAGTCGGCGAGGCGTTCAGCCCCATTTTGTCCCACTCGGTCGTCACGTCCCAGCCGTCGTCTTCGGGAGCGACGATGAATGTCGAGATGCCATCGTAGCCGGCCTCGGGGTCGGTGACAGCCTTGACCAGCACTGACCCGGCGACAGAAGCGTTCGTGATGAACTGCTTGGTCCCGTTGATGACGTACTCATCGCCGTCACGCTCGGCCATGGTCTCCATGTCGCTGGCGTCGCTTCCGCTGCCCGGCTCTGTCAGCGCCCAGCCGCCGAGCTGGTCCCCAGAGGCGAGTGGTGTGAGCCAGCGCTCTTTCTGGGCATCCGTGCCGAACAGCTCTATCGGCTTGGCCCCAAGAGAAGTATGGGCCACGTACGAGAGCCCGATGCTTCCGGAAACCCGCCCGAGTTCCTCGGCGACGAGCGCATACATCAGCGTATCGCCGCCCAGCCCGCCCCATTCCTCGCTGATCGGCACCCCCATCACGTCCAGCTCGCCGAGTTCCTCGAATATCTCTGCCGGAAACCGGTGCTCGTCCTCGATGTCCTGCGCTATCGGCTGAATCTCGTTTTCACAGAACGTGCGGACCGAGTCCCGTATCATCCGGTGTTCGCCGGGAACGTCGAACTCCATACCGAGCCTATGTGTTGTGTTATTAAATACCACACGGGGGCAGACACAAGCCATTTGACCGCCCACGGCGTTTCTTAGAGGGAATGGCGTTCCGGCGACTCCTCCGTGGAACAGTCCCCTGGGAGCAACTCGAAGGTGTGGTGCGAGCGGTGATAGGGCGGTACGACGAGCCCGCGGCTCGCGTGGCGTTTCTGGAGGCGGACAACTGGCTCTCGACCCCGCTGGTCGTCAACGACCAGTGGTTCGTGAAAGTCATCACGGGGCAGAACTCGCTGGTCCACACGCTGCTGACCGCCGGCCGCAACATCGGCGCGTTCTCGTCGGGCACCGAGGGCTTTTTTGAGCACTTCGGGACGCCCTACGAGATGGCGGAACACGAACTGGCGGCGACCCGGCGGATGCGGGAGATCGGCGTTAACGCTCCCGAACCAATTGAGGCCTTCGAGTACGACGGAATGGGGGTCCTGGTGCTGGAGTATATTCCCGACTTCGAACCGCTGGACGACCTTCCGGCCCAGACCGTCGAGCGACACAGTCCAACGGTGTTTGACTTCCTCAACCGG
Organism: Haloarcula sp. JP-Z28; assembly: GCF_011440255.1. Classification (NCBI taxonomy): domain Archaea; kingdom Methanobacteriati; phylum Methanobacteriota; class Halobacteria; order Halobacteriales; family Haloarculaceae; genus Haloarcula; species Haloarcula sp. JP-Z28. The sequence continues at coordinate 171,336 of NZ_JAAOHT010000002.1, forward strand.
ATGCACAAGGACGGCCTCGCACACGGTGATTTCCGCTGTGAGAACGTGCTCGTGGCCCACGGTGACCTGTACTTCATCGACGCCACGAGCGTCCGCGAGGCGGCTATCAGGGATGCTCGCGCCTACGACGTGGCCTGTGCGCTTGGCGCGCTGGAGCCGCTCATCGGTGCACCGGCTGCTGTCTCCGCCGCCGCACAGCATTACGATACGTCTGAATTGTTGGCTGCGGAGGAGTTCCTCGATTTCGTCAACATTCGCCCGGACCACGACTTCGCTGCCGCCGAAATCCGCGGAGCCGTCGAAAAACACGCGTAGGCCGTCCGGAACAGTTTCAGTCCGCTGGCGCTGCTCCGACCGACCGGCTTCTAGCAACAACGCCGATACCGACGAGCACGACGGCGCCGCCGGCGACGGTCGACGGACCAGGTATTTCCGCGAGCAACAGCAGCGCCAGCAGCGCGCTCCCGACCGGTTCACCGAGCAGTGAGACACTGACCATACTGGATTCGACGTGTGCCAGCGCCCAGTTGAGGACGGTGTGGCCGAATACGCCGGGGCCAACGGCCATCGCGAAGAACAGTGCCCACTCCCGGGGCGGGTAGCCTGTCACAGGGTGGCCCGACGCGACGACGAAGACGAGCAGGCAGACCGCGGCGACACCGTAGACGACGGTCACGTAGGGGATAAGGGGGAACCGCTGGCGGAGCGAGCGTCCGGCGAGCACGTAGCCGGCGGCCATGACACCACCGACGAGGGCCAAGGCGTTGCCGTACAGTGGACGCTGGCCGACAGTCCCGCTTCCGAGCAGTTCGCCGACAGACATCACGATGATACCGCCGATAGCGACCAGAATGCCCGCCGTCGTGCCACGCGTGACACGCTCGTCCAGTAGCGCCCACGCGCCGATGGCGACGAACAGCGGCTGGCACTGGACCAGCGTGACCGACGCCGCAACGCTCGTCCACGCCAGGCTCTCGAACCACGCGGCGAAGTGCACTGCGAGCGCGACGCCCGTCGCCCCGGCCGCCAGTACGTCCCGTCGAGCGAGTCGCCCGAACGCCGACCGATGCCGACCCAGCGCCAGCGGGGCCAGCAGCGCGGTCGTCAACAGGACACGGTAGAATGCCGCTACCGACGCCGCAGCGTCGGTCCAGCGGACGAGAATCGCGCTCGTACTGACCGCAAGGACTGCGACGACCAGCCCGATTCGCGGGTCGATTCGCGGCTCGGTCACGTCCACTCCGCTCCGCTGTGGCGCGGAGACACCACGACCACACCAGTTATCGTAACGACACGTCCACTCATCCTGTGGCAGTATCCGACACGGGGATAAAGAAACACCGGATACCATAGTTGGGACCGTGCCGTCTGCGGGCAGGCCAAGTTACCCTTCGAGTAGTTTCTTCGTCTGCTGATGGCGATACCGGAACATCGGTTCCATCCCGAGACAGCCGAAGGGGCCAAGGGCCCGGCCGAGCGGTCCGCCTGGCAGTTCAAACTCGACGTGGTCGTGGACGAGCGTCTCCCTGTCGCTCAACGCTCGGAAGGTGTGCGTATGCTCCCAGTGGGGAAAGGGCCCTTCCTCCATCACGTCGCGGAACATCGCTTCGTCCTCGCCTTCTTCCCGAGCAACGATGTTCGAGACCCACTGCTGGCGCGGCGGCACGCCAAAGGGCTTGATCGAGGATTCGACGACCGACCCGGCGGTTAGTTCGTCGGGGTTCGGCTCGCCATCCGGTCCCCGCTCCGCCTCGATGCGGATGTTCATCCAGTCGGGGGTCAGTGTGACCAGCCCGTCGCCTGTCGCGTGGAATTTCCAGACTTCTGCTAGCGGGGCTTCGACGCGAACCTGGCGCTCGTAAATGTCCATACACATAGTAGGGGAAGCGCTGGCAAAACACCCGCGGTAGCCGCGACTGATTCCGGGACGCGGTCAGGGCCAGATGCCGCCTTCCTCGGCCGCAGCGACGACGCGCTGGATAGCGACGACGTACATCGCCGTCCGGAAGTTCGGCGCGCCGGTCTCCTCGTAAGTCTCGACGAGGTCGTCAAACGCGTTCGTAATGATGGTCTCCAGTTCGTCGTTGACCCGCTCTTCGGACCAGTAGAACCGCTGGCGGTTCTGGACCCATTCGAAGTACGACACCGTGACGCCGCCGGCGTTGGCGAGGATATCAGGGAACACGGCCACGTCGCGCTCCGTGAATACGTCGTCCGCGTTCGGTGTCAGCGGGCCGTTGGCCGCCTCCACGACGATGTCGGCCTGTACATCCCGAGCGAGGTCGCCGTCGATAGCGTTTTCGAGTGCCGCCGGAACAAGCAGGTCCACGTCCATCGTTAGCAGCTCTTCGTTGGTCAGTTCCTCCGTCGCGCCCTCGTAGCCGGCTAGCGACCCGGTCTCGCTTTTGAACGCCTTCGCGTCGCGTGCGCCGAGCCCGTCGGGATTGTAGACGGCACCTGAGGAGTCCGATACGGCGACGATGTTCGCGCCCAGATCCTCGATGAGTTTCGCCGCCACGGAGCCGGCGTTCCCGTAGCCCTGGACAGCCACCGTCGCGTCCTCGATGTCCTTGCCAAGATAGTCGAACGCCTCGCGGGCCGTGAGCATCACGGACCGGCCAGTCGCTTCGACGCGGCCCGCACTGCCACCCGACTCCGGAGCCTTGCCGGTGATGACGCCGGGTTCGGTGGTGTTCTCCAGCGTCTCGTAGGTGTCCTTAATCCAGTTCATTTCCCGCTGGCCGGTGTTGACATCGGGCGCGGGGATGTCCCGGTCCTCGCCGATGATTAGCCGGAGTTCTTTCGCGAACGACCGCGTTATCCGCTCGATTTCGCTGGCCGAGTACTGGCGCGGGTCGATCTCGATACCGCCTTTCCCGCCGCCGTAGGGGATGTTGACCGCAGCGCACTTGTACACCATCCACCCAGACAGCGCTTTGACCTCATCGCGTGTGACCTGTGGATGATACCGGATTCCGCCCTTGTACGGTCCCCTGTCACCGTTGAACTGTGACCGGTAGGCACGAAACACCTCGACGGAGCCGTCGTCCATCTCTACGGAGAGGTTCGTCTCCAGCACTCGCTCGGGGTGTTTCAGCCGTTCGAGCACGTCGGTCGAATATTCGAGATAGTCCGACGCGTCGTCGATCTGCTCCTGTAAACTCTCAAATGGATTTACCTCAGGCGACATACGGCTAATATCTCAGACTGTGGGGAAAAGGGTACCGCCGTCCATGGGATTTTCCAGATAACAGTTACCCACGACGGAACCAGTCGGTCAGACGGAATGTCTGTGACTGAATCGCCCACGGCTACACGATACGTGCAGGATACTGGTCCAGCGAACGAACAGGTAACGTCGGAGAACAACGCAATCCCAGAGCGGCTACAGGCTAACCAAGAGGGCCGCGTTGATCACGACGGCCGCCACCCACGGGAGCGCCAGCCCGAGCGGCACGACGACACCACGTTGGTCGCTCAGCAATTGGCGGGTCAGCCCTGCCAGCCCGAGAACGCCGATCTTCGTCAGGCCAAGAACGGCAATTCCAAACGTCTCTATCGCGGCCCGCATCACGGGGTTTCCTTCGTGGAGACCGTGCTGGAGGCCGATGTGTGTCAGCCACACGTCGACGATGAGCGTCACGGCGACGACAAGCCATAGTTCTCGCTCGACGGCCGCAAGTTCGTCAAGCAGAGCGCTACACCACCCGTCGATGGTCCCTATCAGGACCGTTCGGTCCGTTGTGAACACGTCACCCTCCGCAACCACGCCCCCACGTGGTCTGTTATCTCGTTTTCACCCACCGTATTAAATACACACTGTTTACCACTGAAAGGGAGGGAGTAGGGGCTGTATACTCCCGACGACTACGATCCCAAGGGGTCGACCGTCGACAACACGTTCGATGTCCCAGTGCATATCATCGTAGCTACCCCACGCGTGATTATCACCTCTCATAATGGTGGCATACCATTGATATTGGGTGCCTGAATAGCTAGATACTATGAGTGCCATCGGTCATTCCCGAGTCACGCCTTTGATACCCGGGAGTCCGCGCCGATGGCTCCCGCTTCTGGTTTTGCTTCTCGCGGTCCCGCTTCTCATGCCGATTGCGACAGACACCGTTGTAGCCGAAGACACTGAACCACCAGAATGGGGCAACGCGACGCGGAGCGACGACACGACCATCGAGGTCACTCTGTATGACGACGAGTCGATAGCCACGAACACGATTCAAGCAGACGATTTTACACTGACTGCGGGTCGGGTAGAGAACGTCTCTGTCACGTCGATCAGTGCAGCGAAGGGGAATAAAAGTGGGGCGCGTGTGTCGCTCGCCCTCGAAAGCAAGGTAGACAAAAACAATGTCTCAATCAGCCTCCGCAATACTGCGAACATCACCGATACGGCAGGCAACGAACTCCCGGATGAGACAGTCACCGCAACCGGAATGGATGCTGTCGTACCGAAGTACAGGGATTTCAATGTCACGCGGGTCAACAGTTCGACCGCCGAAATCACCGTTGAGACACATGAACGATTAGATCAACTACGCGTCTCCATCGGCGGGGCATCGCTTGACACGCTCAATATCTCAGCATTCACTGAACGTACCGGCAACTCAGCCGTCTACACCCGGGAATACACGTTCCCTGAAGAAGGTGAGTACTCACTGTTGCTGATGTCGGTGACCGACAGGCACGGGAACAACAACTCCTTTTCCCGACAGCAGACGTTCCTCTATGATGGGACTGGACCGAACGTCACCGTTACTGGTCCGAGAAACGCGACAGTTGGCGAACCGGTGGCGTTCTCTGCAGCGGAAACGACAGACGGCCAGGGTGTTGAGTCTATCCAGTGGCAGGTGGGTGATGACACGATCCTGAGCGGCGAGAACATCACCGTGGCATTCGCCTCGCCTGGCAGTCACGAGGTTGCAGTGACGGCTACCGATCCATTTGGGAACACGGAAACAGTGACCAGAGTCGTGTCTGTGACGGGGAATGGAACCGTTGGGAACGTGACCGTGCAGCAACCGAATGCGACTGTCGCAAGTGTCTCGGTGAATGGGACTGGGCAGTCACAGGTGATCCAGCCCCAAGTGGGTGCACTCACCAGCGGCCCGAACGGAACACTGGAACGACTCACGGCGTCGTTCCCGTCCAACGAATCTGCGACGCTCACCATCCGCTCTCGCCAGCCTCCGCCGTCGTTCGCGACTGCGACTGGCCACACTGGTATCAGCCGGTTTGCGCTCGACAATGGCGCAGTTCCAACTGCGGATGTGCTGGTTAGGTTTACTGTGAACCGCGACACACTTGCGGCGGTCGACGCGGAGCCCGGAGCTGTGACACTGTTCCGGAACAGCAACGGATGGACGCCGTTACCGACTGAACTCGCCGACCGGACCGAATCGCACATCGTGTACCGGGCTACATCACCGAGTCTCTCAACGTTTGTTGTCGGAGTCGAGCGGGTGACAGCAGCAGACGCGGATTCGGAGACAGCGACGACAAATGAGACGGCAACGTCTGAAGCCGCGGCAAACGGGACGTCGACATCTGAATCCGAGACGACTGAGACATCGACGCCTGAACCCGAGACACAAACAGAGACCGCCGGAGAACCAGATATCGTGGTCACGAACGCCACGGCTGCTCCATCGACGCTCAGTCCCGGCGACCGGACCGTCATCACTGTCGAGCTGGAAAACCGGGGCACTGCGAGCGGCGACCACAACGTAATCGTCGCGCTCAACACCTCGATACTGACAACGCGGACGGTCACCGTCCCTGCTGGCGAGACGCGAACGACGGAGTTTGCCCGCTCCGTTCCGGAAAACAGGACCGGCGAGCTAACGGTCGACGGGCAGCGCGTCGGGAACGTGACGGGTGACAGCGGTGGTCTCCCGATTCCAGCGCTCCCGTCGATCGGCGTTCCGAACCCGCTCTCGCTGTGGCCTGACGGCATCGTCGGAACCGTCCTCGGTGGGCTACTGGGCGTCGCTGTCGGGCTGTACGGCGTTCTCAAAGCGCTGGCGATCTATCTCGGATACTAAATGACAGAAGCCGGGTCGTCAGTCGATATTCGCTTCGAGACGGTCGATCAGGCCGTCGTTCCCGAGATACAGCGGCGTCCGCTCGTGTAGCTCGTCGGGTTCGATCTCAAGTAACGACTGGTCGCCGTCGGAGGACCGACCGCCGGCTGACTCAAGGATGTAGGCCATCGGGTGGCCCTCGAACTGGACCCGGAGTTTCCCCTCGGGGCGTGATTCAAGTGCGGGGTACGAGAAGATGCCGCCGTAGGTGAGTACCTGATTGATGTCCGCGACCATCGCCCCGCCGTAGCGGAGTTTCAGTTCGTGACGGACCGCCTCGGCGTAGGATTCGAACTCGTCGGTCCAAGAGTCGACGCCGCCGCCAAACCCGAATACGGTGGGGTCTTCAGGGACTGTCACGTCGTCGTCGACGACCCGCTTGTCGCCGTCTTCAAGGATATACTCGCGGACGCTGCCGTCCCGAGCAACGACCATCGAGGTGATCGGACCGTAG
>NZ_JAAOHT010000002.1:177897-178332 GCF_011440255.1 Haloarcula sp. JP-Z28
GTAGATGACGAACCCGGCGGCGAGGAGATTGGTACCGACAGTCGGTGGCTGTTCGCTGTAGATGCCGAAAATCGTCCCCATCCCGCTGTTGGGTTCGAGGTTGCTCGACCCATCGAGGGGGTCCATCGCGACATGCAGGCGACCGTCTGTCGTTTTCACGTCCGCGCGTTCCTCGCTAGCGTAGGAGGCAACGCCGTCGATGCCCAGCACCCGCTGTTCGAACAGTTCGTCGGCGCGCAGGTCAGCCGCGAGCTGGTCGTCGCCAGTGGGGTTGACGGAGTTGCTCTGGCCACGGTAGTCGGCAACAGCGCGGCGGACGTCCGGTGTCGTCGCGACGATGGTGTCGATGACTTCCGTGACTGTCTGCTCGGCTTCGGTGGTCGAAATGTCGAGTGACTTACTCATTTGTCAGGTGTAAGGGCAGAGACTGGCCAT
>NZ_JAAOHT010000020.1:0-52671 GCF_011440255.1 Haloarcula sp. JP-Z28
GCAACGGGGACTTCCTCTTCGAGGAAGCCGTCCGCGTCGGTGTGCCCGTACAGACTCTCGTCGGAGGACGGGCGGACTTCCGGAACCATGGACTCCGGAACGCCGAACTCTTCGAGGAGTTCATCGTCCCACTCCATGTCGTGGATGTTGTACAGCATCGTCCGTGATGCGTTCGAGACATCCGTGATGTGGTTGCCGGTAAGCTTGTAGATGAGCCATGCGTCGATGGTCCCCATCAGGAGTTCACCGTCTTCGGCTCGCTCACGGAGGTCAGCGCCGCGCGAACTCTGCATCTTGAGCGGCTCCGCGTTGTCGAGGATCCATTCGGTCTTGGTCGCCGAGAAGTAGGCGTCACATTCCAGCCCGGTCTTCCCCCGGATCCATTCGACTTTGTCCTCTTCCTGAATTTCCTCGACGCGGTCGGTGGTTCGGCGGTCCTGCCAGACCAGCGCGTTGTGGACCGGTTTGCCGGTCTCCTTGTCCCAGACGATCGTCGTCTCACGCTGGTTCGTGATGCCAAGTGCCTCAAGCTGTTCGGCACCGACACCTGCATCCGCCAGCCCCTTGGTTACGACTTCCTGCGTGTTTTCCCAGATTTCGACGGGGTCGTGCTCAACCCAGCCGGGCTCCGGGTAAATCTGTTCGTGCTTCTCGTAGGCATTCGCAACGACCTGGCCGCTGTGGTCGAACACCATGAAGCGGGTACCGGTCGTTCCCTGATCGATCGCGCCAACGTATGTGTCTGCCATTGTTGTGTTCTCCGTGGTGGAGGTAGCTTATTTATGAAAGCTACCACCTTGCCAGTAAACAACATAGTGAACCATTATAAAGATTACTAATGGTGATGTTTGGCGAGTAAAGAAAGAATCTGACGGTGCTACCGGCCGGAATCGTACCGTTCAAGCTGTTTTGTGACCTGTGTGTCGAGTCGCTTGAGCGCGGACGGGACCGAATCGGGTCCGTCCATACTGTCGGCGGCGTCTTCGATGATCGTTCGCACTGTGTCGAACGGGCCTATCTGCGCGCCCCGCGTCGCCGTGGTGTCACGTGTCTCCGTGAGCTGGTCGAACGCCGTCCTGTAGTGTGGGTTCTTTTCGAACCAGTCCGCCGACCGGAGCTGTGGAATCGCATCCGCGTGCACTGGGAAGTAGCCGGTTTCCTGATGCCACCGACGCTGTTGAGCGGGTTCAGTGAGCCAGGTGAGGAATTCACCCACAGCCTCGTGAACCCCCTCGGAAACTTCGTCACCGACCCAGAGCGATGCGCCGCCGACGAGTACGCCGGTCCGGTCGTCAAGGACGGGGAATCGGCCGGTCCCGACATCGAAGTCGGCGCTGCTTTCGATACTGTTCAGCGACGATGTCGAGCCGATCAGCATCGCGGCGTTCTCCTCAGCGAAATGGGTGCGAGCCGCGCCTCTGGCCTCAATACCGGGGTCGTGGTACAGGCCGTCCGCTTCGAGGCCCTGCCACCAGTCGAATAAGTTGTGGGCGAACTCGCCATCGAGATAGCTCTCCGTCGGTGCCCCGGACCGCCCGTTGTTCTTGTCTACGAGGAGTTGGTCGGCCTCGGCAAACCACTGCTCGACGAACCATGAGTAGTTCGCAAACGTGATCCCAGCATCCACGCCACCCCTGTCGACGAGCGTCTCAGCCGCGCTCCGAACGTCAGCGAGAGTTTCTGGCGGCGAATCAGGGTCAAGTCCAGCCTGTTTGAACGCATCGCGGTTGTACGCCATCACCGGGTTCGACGCGTTGAACGGGAGCGAGTGGAGCGTCCCGTCGAACCGGTAGTAGTTCGTCACCGGGTCGAGCAGTGAGTCGATGTGGGCTGTCGGGAGGAGTTCCTCGACAGGTCTAAAGTACCCACTGTCGCGCGCACGCGTGGTGCCGATCTCAAATATCTGTGCGATTGCCGGTGGAGTACCGTTTTCAGCGGCGTTTAGCGTCGCATCGAGCGTCCCGCGGTAGCTCCCTTTCGACCGCAGTGCGAGGCTGATGCCGTCAGTCTGTGATTCGAACTCGCGAACGAGCTCTTCCAGCAGTAACGCTTTCTCACCGCCCATTGCGTGCCAGAACTCGACGACGGTCCCGTTCGTGTTGGCCGCCGCCGCACCGGTCGCCAGTTCAAAGGAATCGAGTGATGCATCCAGTGACTCGGCTCGCTCAGTGAGCGTCGAGACACGCGTCGAGACCTCCGCGAGTTCCGTCGTCTGGTCCGCTGCGGCGTCAGCGGCGACGGCCGCTTCTTCGGCCGTCCGGGCGCTTATCCCCTCGACATCGTCGACCATCGACACGACTTCCTGTGTGGAATCGGCCTGCGTATCCGTCGCATCATCGATTTCCTGTACGCTCGAATCGACCTCTTCGACCATCGAAACGACGGCATCCAGTTCGTCGAGTGCGCTGGCGACTGACGAGCGGGTATCTTCGACACTGTCTCGAGTGTCGTGCATCTCCGAAACCGTTGCGTCAGCCTGTTCGTGAACTTCTTGGATGGAGGTCGCGATCTCGTCGGTCGCTTCCTTTGTCTCGGTTGCGAGCGATTTGACCTCCTCGGCTACAACAGCGAATCCGTCGCCGGATTCCCCTGCTCGGGCCGCTTCGATGTTGGCGTTCAGCGCCAGCATGTTGGTCTGGTCCGCGACGTCCGTGATGAAATCAACAATCTCCTCGATGTCCGACAGCAGGTCGTTTAGCTGTTCGACCTTGTCGACGGTCGCTTCGGCGTTGTCGGTCAACTGGTCAAGCGTCGTCATTGCCGAGGATGCCGACTCCAGTGCAGATTCACCTCGAACGCTGGCTTTGCCTGACGTGTCCGCGACCTCGTTTGCGGCGCTCGCTATCTCCTCAATCGTCGCCGAGAGGTTCCGCATCTCGTCGGAGATCGACTGTATCTCGTCTCGCTGCTCGTCCGAACCGGTAGAAATCTCTCCGACAGCACCGCTCACGTCCCGGCTAGCTGATTTGACTGACCCGAGGCGGGTGTCGACCTGTTCCGTTGCGGCGGTCACCTGCTCGCTGAACGATGCCATCCGGTCGACGGTGTCTGTCCACTCCCGGAGCAGTTCATCGTATGCCTCATACAGCGGTGCAGCCGTCTCAATCGGCGGTTCTCCCGGTTTCACGGTGAGGTCGCCGTCGGCGTTTTCTCTGGCAACAGTGGCGAGGTGGTCGACAGCGGTTTCGAGCGCCCGGCGGTCTGCCCGCTCCTGTTCGAGTTCCGCCGCCAGTTGCTCACACTGTGCTTTCAGTTCCGCCCGTTCGGGGTCGGGTTCCGTTTCCCCGGCCGCTTGTTCTTCTTGGAGGGCTTCTGTTGACGGCCGTCCACGCTCTGACTCGCTTCCATCCCGCCCCTCTGTGACGCCACCGTCGGTGCGTTCCCCGTCAGGCGGGCCGTCTTCTGAATCAAGTGGGTTCCATTTACTCATTGTCACTCCCGTTGGCCAAACGGCCAACACGGTCTCGGGGATAATCAACTATCAAAATATATAATAGTTACTGTTGGGTAGGTAGCGGTGATAATTAAAGTTTGAGAGGGTAAAATACTGTCAGAGCCCGTCATTATAGCTCTAGAATTTTAATATTCGATTTTATTTTCCACATTCGAGTAGTTGTGTACGATCACTCGGACAACTGTCAGTCGAAACATTCCATGTCAGGCGTTTACAATTGACAGTACAGTTCGTCGGTATTCCTCATGATTACATAGAAAATTTACTACCCAAGCACCAGCAACGGTAAAGTGAAGTGTGTGCGCTCCAAAATCACGGAAAGATAGATGGGACCGACACCACACATCGCCGTCATCGGTGGCGGCTCGACTGGGGCGGGCATCGCGCGGGACCTCGCGATGCGCGGGCTCGACGTAACCCTCGTAGAACAGGGGAATCTGACCCACGGGACCACCGGTCGAATGCATGGGCTGCTCCATAGTGGCGGGCGGTACGCCGTTTCGGACCAGGCCAGTGCGACCGAGTGTATCGAGGAAAATCGAGTTCTGCGAGATATCGCAAGCCACTGTGTCGAAATGACCGGTGGCCTGTTCGTCAAGCGACCTGAGGACTCCGAGGAGTACTTCCAGAAGAAGCTCAACGGCTGTGAGGAATGCGGCATTCCCGCCGAAGTCGTCTCCGGCGAGGAAGCCCGCGCGATGGAGCCACATCTTGCCAAGGACATCGACAAGGCAATCAGCGTCCCTGACGGCGCTATCGACCCGTTCCGGCTGGTCGTCGCGAACGCCGCGAGCGCACAGGAGCACGGCGCACGCATCGAGACACACACCAAAGTGACTGACCTCCTCGTCGAGAGCGGCGAGGTCGTCGGTATCGAGGTCGAACACGACTCTGGCCCCGGGAAGCGAGTTCATGGCACTGAAGGCGGGACCGAGCAGATCCGGGCCGACTACGTCGTGAACGCGACAGGAGCTTGGGCCGGTCGCATCGGCGACATGGCCGGATTGGACATTGAGGTCCGCCCATCCAAGGGCGTCATGACCATCATGAACATCCGTCAGGTCGACACCGTCATCAACCGCTGTCGGCCCAAGGGCGACGCCGACATCGTCGTGCCCCACGAGACGACCGCGATTCTTGGCACGACCGACGAAGAGGTCGAGGACCCCGAGGACTACCCCGAAGAGCAGTGGGAAGTCGACATGATGATCGACACTCTCTCGGAGCTGATTCCGATGCTCAATGAGGCCCGGACCATCCGCTCGTTCTGGGGCGTCCGTCCGCTGTATGAACCGCCGGATGTCGGTAGCGACGACCCGACCGACATCACGCGGGACTTCTTCCTGCTCGACCACGACGAGCGCGACGACCTGCCCGGCATGACCAGCATCGTCGGCGGGAAGTTCACCACCTACCGAATGATGGGTGAGCAGATCGCTGACCACGTCTGCGGGAAGTTCGGCATCGACGCTGACTGTCGGACCGCCGACGAGCCGCTCCCGGGCAGCGAGGACTTCTCTGTGCTGCGGGATTACATGGACGAGTTCGGGCTCCGGTCGCCGATCGGTCGTCGGAGCGTCGAACGGCTCGGCTCCCGGGCTGATGACGTGCTCAAGACCGACGGGCCGAACCCGACAGTCTGTGCGTGTGAAGGCGTTACCCGCGCCGAAATTCAAGACGCTATCGGGGGCTCGGGCTCGGACCTCAACGCTGTCCGCATCCGGACCCGTGCGTCGATGGGCAACTGTCAGGGCGGCTTCTGCTCGCACCGGATGGCGAGTGAACTCCACTCGGAGTACGACGAGCCGGTCGTCCGCGAAGCCTGGGACGAACTGCTACAGGAGCGCTGGAAGGGGCAGCGACACGCCCTCTGGGGCGAACAGCTCTCTCAGGCAGCCCTGAACTACGCACTGCACGCTACCACGCAGAACCGCGACCAGGACCCGGCGGACGGCGAGCCGGTCGACTTCTCGGCGTTCGATTCGGGCCGCGGACAAACAGGCGGCAGCGTGGATAGCGCAGACGTGGCCGCCGACGGAGGGACAAATGGCTATTGAGTCGGAGGTACTCGTCATCGGCGGCGGCCTCGGCGGGCTGACCAGCGCACTGGCGGCCGCTCGCGAGGGAGCCGACGTGCGACTGGTTTCGTATAAACAGTCCACGCTCCGACAGGCGTCGGGTCTGGTAGACGTGCTCGGCTACACACCGGACGGCGACGGCCCGCTAACCGACCCGTACGAGGCGATCCCGTCGCTGCCGGAGGCACATCCCTACCGAAAGGTGGGCGTCCAGACGGTCCGGGACGCACTGTCGCTGTTCGACGATGCGGTCCCGACCTACGAAGGTGAGCACACGGACACGAACGCACTCCTGCCGACCCACGGCGGAAGTATCAAACCGACTGCCCGCTACCCGGCCGGAGCCAGCGCCGGTCTCGCCAGCGACACCCGCGACACGCTGCTGGTCGGCATCGAGGAAATGGTCGACTTCGACGCGCCCCACGTCGCTGCCCATCTCGACGCAACGGGCGTGCCATTCGATGTCCGCGGCGAGACCATCCGGTTCCCGGGCGACCTGCGCGCGGACGCGAAGGTCACGCGGTACGCAAAACTGCTCGACACCAACAGCGAGGTGGCAGTTCGCGGGCGAATGGTCCCGGCCCGCGAGGCGCTCGCCCAGCGCGTGAACCCGTTGCTGGAGGACGAAGAGCGGGTCGGCTTCCCGGCGATTCTCGGCGACGACAACCCCGGTGCCATTCGCGACGCACTGGGCGACCACCTCGGCGTCGACGTGTTCGAGGTCCCGATGGGGCCGCCGTCGCTACCCGGCCTCCGACTGGAGGACGCGCTGTTCTCGGCACTGGACGAGGCCGGGGCCAGCATCGAGACCGGCAATCCAGTCGTCGATTTCGACGGCGAGGACCGTATCGAGAAGGTATTCATCGAGAAGAACGGCGCGAAGATACCCAACAGCGCCGACCAGTACGTTCTCGCGACCGGTGGCTTCGTCGGCAAGGGCGTCGAATCCGACCGCGAGGGCGTGTACGAACCGGTGTTTGACTGCCACATCCCCCACGCCGCGGACCGCTATGACTGGTTCGAGGGTGAACTGTTCGGCGACCACGAGTTCGCCCGCTACGGCGTGGCGACCGACGACGACCTTCGACCCCTCGATGCGAGCAAGCACAGCGAGTTCGAAAACCTGCGCGCTGCCGGCTCCGTACTGGGCGGCTATGATTTCGCCGCCGAGAAATCCGGTAGCGGGGTCTCGATCGCAACAGGCTACGCGGCGGGCCAGCGCGCCGCACAGGAAGCACGATGAGTGACGCTGAAACCCCACCAGAGACAGAGTTTGACCCGGTAGCACCGAACACAGGCGAGGAGTTCGAACCAGTTGATGTCTTCCCCGACAGCGACGACTTCGACCTCCGGCCCGGCGCGGACTCCTGTTTCAAATGCTCGACCTGCGACACGAACTGCCCCGTCGCGGAGGTCGACGACGACTTCCCCGGCCCAAAGTTTCAGGGCCCCGAGCAGTGGCGGCTCAAGCAGTCCGACGACGACCACGAGATCGACGACTCGGTGATGGACTGCTCGAACTGCATGCGCTGTGACAACGCCTGCCCATCGGGCGTCCCGCTCAGCCAGATGCACAACACCGCTCGCGGGGAGTACGTCAGCGAGCAGATGGACAAGCTCTCCGTCGAGTACATCCGGAACCGCATCCTCGCGAACTACCGCACCTCCGCGTTCTTCGCGAGCAAGGTTCCGCGGCTGGCGAACTTCGCCATGAACTTCGGGCCGGCCCGCTGGGTCATGGAGAAGACGCTCGGTGTCACCAGCGAGCGTGATTTCCCAGAATTCGCAAAACAGACCTTCCGCGAGTGGTGGGCCGACCGTGGCGGTCAGGTCCAGTCGCGAGAGAACGCGAAGGCAGCCCGCAAACGTCGCGGGCTCCCCGAGGACGCCGACAAAAAAGTGGCGTACTTCCACGGCTGTTACTCCAACTACAACACGCCGGAGGTCGGCAAGGCGATGGTCCGCGTGTACGAGGAGTTCGGCTACGAGGTTGTGGCACCCGAACAGAAGTGCTCCGGGACGCCGATGTTCGCCAACGGGATGCTCGACGACGCCCGCCGCCACGCCGAGACGAACGTCTCGTCGATGTCCGAACTCGTCGACGAAGGATACCACGCAATCGCCTCGTGTACCTCCTGTTCGATGGCGCTCCGGCAGGAGTACCCCGAACTGTTCGACATCGATGGCATCGACAAGGTCGCCGAGAACACCTTCGAGGCCGTCGAGTACCTTCGCATCCACGAGGACCTCAAGGACGAAGTGCAGGCGGCCGACGTGGACGGCGACCTCGCCGAGGAATTCGCCTACCACGCGCCGTGTCACTCGCGCAATCAAGGACTAGACCGCCAGGCCGTCGAACTATTCCGCGACCTCGACGGCGCTGAGGTCGAGGATGTGGGTGACTCCTGTTCCGGCATCTCGGGGACCTACGGCTGGAAAGAGGAGAAATACGAGAAGTCGATGGAGATCGGCGAGGAGATGTTCGAGCACATGGAACACGCCGAAGGCGAAACCGGCATGACCGAGTGCCCGACCTGCGCGATGCAGATGGAACACGGCAGCGGCTACGAGATCCGACATCCGCTCGAACTCCTCGAAGCCGCGCTGGTGGAGTGACGTCCGACCGACAGGTCACGGCCCGCCGCCACCGTGATTGAGACAGTCAGTCGGTCCCGGACGTCTCTCCCCAGGTCCACTCGTCGAGTTCCGTCTTCGGTGCCGCTTCCTGTTCTGTCTCTCCGTCGTCCCGCTCTGTTGGTGCATCTGTAGCCTGTGACTCCGCTGTCGAGTCGCTCGACTCTCGCTCGGTTCTGAGTCCACCCTGTTGCCGGGCGTAATCGACGAGCTCCCGTACGGCTGCCCGGTCGGCAGCGAGGTTTGTGAGCGCGTACTCACACCGGTCCGTCTCGAAGACCACAGTGTATGTTCCCTCGCGGACGATGTGGACTGACTCTAGGCGGTCATACGGAAGCGTCAGTTGTTCGCTCGACACTGTGCCGGTCCGCGTGTCGATGGTAATCGTATCGGAGTCGAGACTGAGTGACAGCGCCACGATGTCCGCTTCGGTCTCCCCAGAGATTCTCACACGGTTCGGTTCGAACGCGTCTTCGTCGGGCTTGTCTGTCATTGACTTTCGTGACTCTCGCGGCCAGTTGCCGCCGGCAAATCTGCTGGTAACAGTTCAACGATAAGATGCTTTATCGGGAATCGATCTCTGCGTCCCGTTTACGTTGGTCCAGAATCTCGTTGAATCGCATCGCTAACTCCGCCAGCTGTGGGTCGTCTACGTTTTCCTCAAGCCGGCTGTCGTCGTTACCGTTCGAAATTTCGACAGTCGTTTCACAGTACTGTGCGACGACTTCCGCAGAGACCCCATGCTGCCGGTCTAGCTGCTCTGAATCGCGTAACACGGCGAGCGCTCGGTATATGTCCCCCACGTCGTCCGTCCGGTTCGTCGCAAGGTCGACGTCAAGCTCTCCCTGCTCAATCTGGCGCGCCTGCGCAGCGAGTGTCTCTACGGCTGCAGTCCGTTCCCGGCCGATGATCGTCGCCACGAACAGCAACGCAACTGCGACGATCAACAGTATACTCACGAGTCCCGAGAGAAGCATCGACTGCTGTGAACCGCTCATTTCGGGCGCCAGATTGGTGTACACATTCACCACCGCCAGCGTAGCCAACACAAGAACCAACACCGCTCCTACCCCCAAGGTCCGACCGTACGAGCCGCTCCGCTTGGTTACTGCCGACATATAGCCTCCCTAGGGATTTTTCTCGGATAAAACCGGTGTATCTGGTATATACATGGAGGTACCAGTGTCAGTCACTTGGCGGGAGCTACGGACCAGCTGTCGACGAACGTCTCAACCGAATTGTATCTGACAAGCAGAACCGACATAAATCCGACTTTGGCAATGGTGTCAAGAACTGCAACGAGGAAGTTCAGGTCAGGGACCTGAATGATCCCCGCCCCGAGAGGACCCAGGAAGTAGACAACCGGGTAGAGTGACCACGTCACGACAGTCAAGTCTCGGAGGCTCTGGAACAGGCTGCGGACGCTCGCTGTTGCAGCCTTAATCTTCCGGGCAAACGTTTTGATATACAAATAGAGTAGCCCGATGAATGCGACCGTGGACACGGCGAAGGCAATCCACCGGAGCGACCCCGACATACTGACGAAGCCGTATCCCACGCCGATCATCACCACGTTTGCGGCCACTGCGAGCCGCCGCGTCTGCGTGTCGACGCCAGCCAGCCGTGCGAGATAGTACGTGATGATCGGCGTCGAGACGATCCAATCGGCAAACCTGAGCGTCGTGATGCTAACCGTGTCCCCGAGCTGGCCGCCCGCCGTGAGTGCCATCGCCACGTATGCCGCTCCCGCGACTGAGGTGTGTATCGGCGGCAGGTAGTAGAACGAGGACCTGATATTACCCCTCGTTGCAGCGAACCACACGAAGACAACAGCTGACATGAAAAACGCCCCAGCCCCAGCCCCGTACCAAACGATCTCTTGTGCCATATCGTTTCGCAGGACTGCTCAGACTTCAACATTTGTGTATCTGGTACGTACTATGGTAGTATTCGGGATACGAGATGCGCGGCTGGCGAACGATATCGCGGTATAGACGCCTGAAAAGCGACCCTGAAATGGAGTTGTACACCTCCTCGCTACTCGTCGCCGCGGACGAACGTGACCGGACACGGCGCGTTCAGCATGACTTCCTGTGCTGTGGAGCCGAAGACGGCCTTCCCGGTCGGCGAGCGCTTGCGGCCGCCGACGACGGCGAGATCCGAGTTCGTCACTTCGGCGAGGCTAACGATCTGCTCGCCGTGGTTGCCAACGGCACCGCGGACCTGTGTGGACAGACCGGCGTCGTCAAACCGTGAGACGAGCTCCCGGACTGTTGTGTGGCGGTCGGCGACCTCGTCGGGGTCGGCTTCGCCGGTCGATTCGAATTCGAGCCTGTCGACGACGCCGTCGTACTGGTCGTCGGTGAATACGTGTGCGACGATAACCGTCGCATCGGCCGGGCTCGCGATATCAAGCACGGCGTCAGCGAGTTCGTCGATTCGGTCGGCGTCGTTTGGTCCAACTGCGAGAAGAACTGTTTCGAGTGCCATACCGGCTACTCCGTGGGCAGACGCGTAAATCCTTCGATGGGTACTACCTTTGTAGTAAGTCGTTACAACGACGCCTTGGCCGGCGTCGTTCAGTGGCTCACCCGGTGTTTTTCATTCCGGCCGCGATACCCTGAACGGTCAGCCGCAGGGTCCGGCGCTCAGTTTCAGTCCGGTGAGACTGCTTGAGCAGACGGACCTGCAACAGGTTCAGTGGGTCGACGTACGGGTTCCGGCGCTCCAAGTTCTCCTTGAGCCAGTCCCGCGAGAGCAGGCCGTCCTGCCCGGTGATTTCGAGCACCTTCGCGACGGTGTTCTCGTACTCCTCGACGATACGCGGGTAGATGCGCTCGCGGAGTTCGGGGTCAGCGAGGTCGGCGTACTCCTCGGCGATTCCGAGGTCAGTTCGGGCGAGCGCCAGCGACGCGTTGTCGAGTTTCGTCCGGAAGAACGGCCAGTTCTCGTACATCTCCTGTAAGGTTTCCATGTCGCCGCCATTTTCGAGATAGGCGTCCAGCCCGGTCGAGATCGAGTACCAGCCAGGGATGATACAGCGGGCCTGCGTCCAGGAGAACACCCACGGAATGGCACGGAGGTCCTCGACACTGCGGTCCTCACTTCGGGAAGCCGGCCGCGAGCCCATATTGAGGTTCTCGATGACGGTGATCGGCGTCGCCTGCTCGAAGAACTCGACGAAGCCGTCGGTCTCAAGCAGGTCCTGATACTCGTCGCGGGCGGCGTCGGCCGCTGTCTCCATCGCCTCCGCCCACTCGTCGGGAATCTCCTCGACGGGCTCCTCGATTGCGTTTTGCCGCGCCCGTATCTGGGCGTTGAGCATCTGTTCGAGGTTCCGCTCGGCGATGTCGTGGTTGGCGTACTTCTCGGCGATGGCCTCGCCCTGCTCGGTGAACTTGATCTGGCCGGTCACCGTCTCGTTTGGCAGGGCCAGCATGGCGTCGTTCATCGGACCGCCACCGCGGGAGATAGAGCCACCGCGGCCGTGGAACAGGCGCATCTCCACGTCGTAGTCATCGGTGATGTCCGCCAGTCGCTTCTGGTTGTTGTACAGCGACCAGTTGGCGGCGAGGAAGCCGTTCTCTTTGTTCGAGTCGGAGTAGCCAAGCATGATCTCCTGGATGTTGTCCCGGGCCTCAAGGGCCTGGGAGTAGGCCTCGTTCTCGAACAGCGTGCCCATGATGCGGCGGGCTCCGGAGAGTGCGTACTCCGATTCCAGCAGCGGGACCACGTCGAACCCGCAGTAGCCGGGCAGGTCGACGATGTCGACCTGGTCAGCGAGGAACAGCACTTCCAGCGCGTGGCTGGGCTCTTCACACCACGAGATAGCGTAGGTGTCGATGGCGTCGATGCCGAACTCGTTTTGCCAGTCGGCGGTCGCACGGAAGCGGTCGAGGACGCGGGTAGCGTCCTCCGAGAGACCCTCGGTGTCTTCCATGTCGATAACGGTGTTATCCTGGAGGATGGCCTCGGTCAGGAACTCGACGCGCTCGTCCTCGTCCATCGACGCGTAGTCGATGCCTTGCCGGTCGACAGCTTCGGCGATGGCGTCGGTATGCATCTTCCGGTGGTCGCGCAGGTCGAGGCTGGCGAGGGTGAAGCCGAACGTCTCGACCTTTCGGATCAGTGGGTCGACGTGGGCCTCGGCGATGACCTCGGCGTCGTTTTCCCGGAGGCTGTCGGCGATGACGCGGAGGTCGGTCAGCAGTTCTTCCTCGCTCTCGTAGCCGCCTTGGCGGACGTCGCTGACCCGGATGACGGATTCGCGCATCAGCCGGAGCTTCTGGCGGTAGGGCTCGTCGGGATACCGCTCTTCGGCTTCCTTGGCGACGCCAGGGAGCTTGGACTTGTGACGGTCCAGTCGCTCGTTGAACAGCGCGTCGGTCGCGATGTTCGAGGCATCCTGACTCAGCACGCCGGAGAGTTCCTTGAGCTTGTTGCGGTACAGCGGCAGTACAGTCTCGCGCTGGCGCTCCAGCGTCTCCTCGGTCACGTCGGTCGTGACAAACGGGTTGCCGTCGCGGTCGGAGCCGGCCCACGAGCGGAACTCGTAGAGCGTGTCGATGTCGATGTCCTCGTCGTACACGTCTTCGAGGGTGTGTTCGAGCTCGTCGTACACCTCGTCGATGACGTCAAACAGAACGTTTTCGAGGTACCACTGGACGTTCAGCGCTTCGTCGGTGACCTCCGGGCGGCGGTCCCGGACCTGTGGCGTCTGCCAGAGGCTCGTCACCTCGGCGTCGAGGTTGCGCTCGATACGCTTCTGTTCGCGTTCGGTGAGTCGCCGCTCATCGAGGCGTTCGATGTCACGGGCGACCGACCGGAGCTTCGCTTTCACCGTCTTCCGGCGGGCTTCGGTGGGGTGAGCCGTGAACGTCGGCTGGATGAGAACGTCTTCGAGCACCTGCTCGAACTCCTCCGGGTCTGCGCCGCGTTCGGCCAGGTCCCGGACGGCTTCCTCGACGCTGTCGGCCAGTACACCCTCCTCGCTCCCCTCTCGGATTTCGCGGACCCGTTCGCGTTCCTCAGCGAGATTGATAAGCTCGAAGTACGTCGTAAACGCGCGTGCGACAATGTCCTGCGTTTCCGGATTCAGTCGGTTCAGCGCCCGGTGGACCTCGTCCCGTGTCTCGGCGTCACCGCGCCGGTAGTCGATACACGAGTTCCGGATAGTTTCTACCGTGTCAAACGCCTCGGTCGAGGTTTGTGCTTCCAGCACTTCGCCCAGGAGTGCACCCAACTCCCGTACGTCCTGGTTTATCTCTCTGGCGTGCAAAGTCATACCACTTCATCCAGAACCGAGCCCTAAAACACTATTGAAACGGTGTATCAGGGATAGACGTTCGTGAAGAACCCGGTTGCGAGAAATAGCTACTATTAATCGTGGGGTTCTTTACCGTATCACACGAATTGTTCGTGATACAGTGGACTGCCAATGATAGATATCGCTCTGGACATGGAGCAGTACGACTGCCCCTTCATCGACACGACGGCAGACCACGATGTCGCTTTTGCAGCGGTACACTGGGACTTCGACCAGCGTGCGCGGGAGTTGGAGACACGGATGGTTGTTGAGGCTGAGGATGCGGGGGTACTCGATACGGGGCTGGACAGCTTGCAGACCCACGAGAACATGAACGACTGTGTGCTGTTGCGCCGCGAGAACAACGCCGCTCACATCCGGACGACTATCGAGGAAACGGCGGCGATGCAGACCATCAGAGACAACGGCGGCTACATCACCGGGCCCTTCCACATTGAGGCAGGCAGCGAGACCTGGCACGTCGGCTTCGACCGTGGCCGAGACGCCGACACGACGCTCTCGGAACTTGACCGTGACAACGAGTACGACGTGGTTGAGCGGACGTCGGCGACGCTCCCACAACTGCAGGACCTCGTGCAGAACGCCGGCGCGGCGATGACACTCGTGGACGGCTGTCGGGACCTCTCGGACACCGAACGCGAGACGCTGGAAACCGCCGTCTCCGAAGGCTACTTCGAGTCACCCAGGGACGCGACACTGGGGTCGCTGGCCGAGGACTTCGGCGTGTCCAAACCCGCCGTCTCGAAGAACCTCCGGCGCGGCGAGCGCAAGATGATCGAACGCGTCGTCGAAGCGCTTGATGACATCGAGGACTGATTCTGCGGCTCTGACGGCTTGATCGCGTCCCACCTAGAGTGCTACCCAGCAAAGATCGAGTCCCAACTGTGCCGCCGTCCGTCCTTATCAGCTACAAGACATACTAGAAACCATATACCACACAATTCACGATAGGAGAACAGATTCTGCCCATGGAACTCAGTAGGACACTCCGCGATCAAATGCCGTCTGTCGGTCTCAGCCTAGCTGGCCTCTATGTTTGCTGGTTGGGTATCAAGCGGTATTGGGCACACCTGCGAATAGACCCCAGCCACGAACTCGGGCTTCTAGCTGAAATCGTAACTCTCGCGTACCTTCTGTTCGGAATTACGCTCCTGGCTGTATCAGTGTGGGCATCATTTCGTCAGCGAGCAGTGATACCGACAGTGATACTCGTTTGGCTAGCTGCCGTCAAAGGAACCTTTGTCGCAGGTATCTACTCCATTTCGTCTGACACACAGTTCGTGGTGGCCCTTGGACTGGGACTCTCTATTATTCCCCCGTTACTAACGTGGGTGACCGCTGAGATATACCGGGCAACAGTCGCTGAATCAGCTACGTAGCAGATAGTCAAATCGGTGTGAGAGGACAGTCCGCAAGCGAGGGGCGAGATAGGCCGTCTACCGCCATTTTTGTACCAATCCCGGTCCGGACGAGAACTGCGTTAACATGTTAACTCAGCACACTATATGGTCGGCGAGTCTACAATAATCTGTTATGCAGAATACGGCTACACGGAGGCGCGTTCTCGGCGCGCTCGGTGCTGGTGTTGTCGGGCTCAGCGGCTGTGTCAGTGACGACTCATCCATGACTGAACAGGACGATTCGGACGGCGGGACGACGGACAGTAGCACGAACGGCGAATCGGGCGGCAGTGGTTCGGCACAGACCGTTAGTATCGGGGTCCTTCAGCCCCGCGCTGGTGACCTGAAGTACTACGGCGACCAGTCGCTGTGGGGGTTCCTCTCCGGGCTGGCGTACAAGGGTGATACCGATCCGCCGACAGACCCTGGCAGCGGCGAGGTTACGATCACCGCCGGTGACACGGAGTATCGCCTGCTAATTCGGGACACGGAGTTCTCGGCGGACACGGCACAGACGGCAGCGACGAACCTCGTCGAGAACGAAGACGTAGACATGCTCGCCGGCTGTGCGTCCTCGGCGGTCGCCAGCCGGGTCGTCACGACGGTCGTCAATCAGGCGCAGGTCCCCATCATGCTCGGTCCGGCGGCGTCGGCCGACATCACGTCCAACTCCGAGACCTGTAGCGACCTCGTCTACCGAGCGAGCGAGAACACCGCGATGGACGCCCGCTCGGGCGGGAAGTACGTCGCCAGAGAGACGGACGTATCGAGCGTCTATCTGTTCGGCGCGGACTACAGTTTCGGCCGTGCGGTCGTCAACAACTACCGGGACGTGCTGGAGGCCGAAGGCGTCGATATCGTCGGCGAACGCTTCGTCGAACAGGGCTACGCCGAGTGGGATGGGCTGCTTGACAACGCCGAGGAAGCCGGGGCCGAAGGCGTCGTCGGCGGGTTCACCGTCGCGACACTCCCGGCGATGTTCAACGCATTCCTCTCGGGTGAGTACTCATATCGGGTGTTCGGCGGGTTCGCCACCAGAATCACCAACAGCGTCGTCGGTGGGACGATGCAGAGCGTGCTCGGCGAGCCCCTGACAGCGGAGAAGATCAGGGACTCACAGCTCGGGCCGTTCACGACTCGCTACCACTGGAACCAGTACGACAACCCGATCAACGACGCGTTCGTCGACAGCTACACCAGCGCCTACGGCGTCGTCCCGGACCTGTTCTCAGCGGGGACCTTCACCGGCGCGTCAGCGATCCATCAGGCGGTTCAGGAGAGCGGGTCGACCGAGGGTACGGACATCGCCGACGCCCTGAAGGGGATGACAGTCACCGACACGCCGAAAGGCGAGGGCGGCTACACTTTCCAAGAGTACAACAACCAGGCGCGCTCGGCGATGACCGTCGCGAACCCGATTCCGACAACCGACGAGTGGGCCGACAACTGGGGCGCCGCCATCATGCCCGGCGAACCGCTGGCCCGAATCAGTGCCGACGAGACGACTATCCCACAGGATAGCGACCAGATGGACTGTTCACTGTAGGGATGCTCAGAACACAGGGACTGACAAAGGAGTTCGGCGGACTCACCGCCGTCAACAGCGTCGACTTTGAACTCGAAGCGGAACTGTGCTCACTTATCGGCCCGAACGGGGCCGGCAAGACGACGTTCTTCAATCTGCTGACCGGGACCCTCTCGCCCACCGAGGGGACGGTCGAACTCCGGCGTGACAGACAGTGGGAGGACATCACCGACGCGTCGCCGCACGAGACGGCCAGCAAGGGCATCCACCGCTCCTATCAGGTGACGAATGTCTTCCCTAACAGCACGGTCTTGGAGAACGTCCGGGTCGCCGAGCAGGCCCACAGCGACGACGCCACGACGTTCTGGCGCAACGTCGACCACTACGACGAGTTCACGGAGCGCGCCCACGAGATTCTCGACCGGGTCGGGCTTGCCCACCGGGCCGAGGACCTCGCGAGCACGCTGAGCCACGGCGCAAAGCGCAAACTCGAAGTCGCCATCGCGCTGGCCGGCGACCCCGCAGTGCTCCTGCTGGACGAGCCAAACGCCGGCGTCTCCTCGGAGAGCGTCGACGAAATCCGGGACCTCATCGAAGCGGTCGCCGAGGACTACCCAGTCCTGCTGGTCGAGCACAACATGGACATCGTGATGGGCGTCTCCGACCGCGTCGTCGTGCTCCATCAGGGTGCGGTCATCGCCGACGGACCGCCAGCAGAGGTACAGGCTAACCCCGACGTACAGTCGGCGTATCTCGGCGGCTACGAACCGGGCAGTCTTGACGACGATACGACTGCGGCCGGGTCCGAAACGGACTCGGAGGAGGGGACGGCGTGAGCCTGCTCGAACTCGGCGGCGTCCACACGTACTACGGCGACAGCCACATCCTCGAAGGCGTTGACCTCTCCGTCGAGGAGGGAGAGGTGGTCGCGCTGGCTGGCCGCAACGGTGTCGGCAAGACGACCACACTCCGGACCATCCTGCAACTGACGCCACCTCGTGAGGGGTCGATCACGTTCCGCGATGAGTCGCTGGTCGGGCTGGAAACACACGAGGTCGCGACTCGGGGGCTGGGTTGGATTCCTGAGGACCGTCGGATGTTCAGCCAACTCAGTGTCGAGGAGAACCTCCGGGCGGCGATACCGGACCCCGACGATGTGAGCGACGGTCTGCAACTGGCGTTCGATTCGTTCCCGATTCTCGAAGAGCGGCGGGGGCAGGACGCCGGCACGCTGTCGGGCGGCCAACAGCAGATGCTCGCCATCGCTCGCGGGCTGGTCGGCGACAACGACCTGCTGCTGGTCGACGAACCGAGCGAGGGGCTAGCTCCCCAGATTGTCGCCGACGTGGCCGAGGCGCTGTCGAAGGCGAGCGAAGAGGTGACGATGTTGCTGGTCGAGCAGAACCTTCCGCTGGCGCTCGACCTCGCCGACCGGTTCTACATCCTCGACAAGGGCCGCGTCGTCGACGACGGCGAGACAGCGGCGGTGACGGCTGACGACGAGCGGTTCAGGAGGTATCTATCGGCATGATTGTCGAAGCGCTCGCGGAGTTTTTGACCCTCGGTGAACTCGGCGGTGTCATCGTCAACGGACTCGCCAAGTCGGCGCTGTACGTGATGATCGCCAGCGGCCTCACACTCATCTTCGGCCTCATGGGCGTGCTGAACTTCGCCCACGGGTCGCTGACGATGGTCGGGGCGTACCTCGGCGGCCTCCTGATGGTGGTCACAGTCACTGGCGGAACAGCGCCGCTGACCCGCCTCGGCCTGTTTTTCGTCGCCATCGTCGTCGTCTTCGCACTGTTGACGATGCTGGGCGGGGCTATCGAGACAACCATCATCCGGCCGCTGTACGACCGGCCGCCAATATACCAGATCCTGCTGACGTTCGGCCTGACGCTCGTCATCGAGGAGGTCGTTCGCATTGTGCTGGGTGTCTACGGCCTCCAGCCGCTGTCGGACTGGCAGGCCGCGCTGGCGACCAAGCCGCAGTTCCTCCGCGAACCGGTCGCCCTCGGTCCCGTCAGCGTCGGCTGGATGTCGTTGTTCCAGATACTCCTTGGAACTATCACGGTGGTCGGCATCTGGGCGTTCCTCACCAAGACTCGCTATGGCCTGTACATCCGGGCCGGGAGTGAGGACACGGAGATGGCATCGGCGCTCGGCATCGACGTTCGCCAGGTGTTCACCGTCGTGTTCGCGCTGGGTATCGGCCTTGCCGGTGCGGCCGGAACGCTGCTGATGTGGGACCCGACGTGGGGCGCGAGCGTCCCGCTCGCGGCCGAGACGCTGCTGCCGGCGTTCATCGTCGTCATCGTCGGCGGCCTCGGAACGTTCCGTGGCACCGTCGTCGCCGCACTGGTCGTCGGGATGGCCGACGCGGTAACGACCTGGTGGTTCCAGAACGTCATCGAGTTCACGGGCCTGCCGGAACTCGTGCTGTTTCTGGTCCTCGTGGTGACGCTCATCGTCCGCCCGCAGGGCCTGTTCGGCGTCGAGGAGGTGGGGGGCCATTAGCGCTGAACCCGAGGCTGACGCCGAGGCGGCGTCCGAGCCACCGGCCACGACTGTGGAAACGGGATGGCCGCGGGAGTACCTGCGAGACCACACCGCCCACATCCTCGTCATTGCCCTGCTGGCGCTATACCCGCCGGTGTATCACACGCTGTTGAACTCGGCGGTGAGCGCGGAGACGCAGATGCTCCTGCCGACGGTGGAGACGATGGTCGGCGTGCTGTACTTCGGCCTTTTTGCTATCTCGTTTGACTTCATCAGCGGCTACACCGGCTACCTCTCGTTTGGCCACGCGGTGTTCTACGGTACTGGCGCGTACACCGTCATCCTCATCGCCAACGGGAAGCTGCCGCTGCTTGGCCCCGGGACGCCGTTCATGCTGTCCCTGCTGGTCGGCGGTCTCATCGCCGTCGTGCTGGCGATGCTCGTCGGCCTCGTCTCGTTCCGCCTCTCTGGCGTCTACTTCGCGATGATTACGCTCGGCTTCGCGCAGGTGTTCTACGTGTTCGTCCGCGGCTGGGACTACGTGGCGACCAACCCCCGCGACGGTCCGGCGGTCGGGCCAAGCCACGCCGAGGGATTTCAGATCGGGGTTCCCGGCATCGACCAGCTCTCGCTGTCAATCGGCGTCCTTACCGGCGACGAGGTCGCCCTGCTGGGGTCGACGCTGTCCGGCACAGAAGTGTCCTACTACATGATCGGCCTCGTCGTTCTGGCCTGCTACTTCGCTATGCAGCGCATCATCCACTCCCCCTTTGGCCGAGTGATGCTCGCCATCCGGGAAAACGAGGAACGCGCCGTCGCCATCGGCTACAACACGTATCTGTACAAGCTCGGGGCCTTCGCCATCAGTGGCTTCTTCGCTGCCGTTGCCGGTGGCTTATTCGCCGGCTTCAAGCGCTCGGCAAGCCCGGAGAACTCCTTTTACTTCCTGGTGACTGGCGACGCCCTGCTTGCGAGTATCATCGGCGGTTTCGGCACGCTTGCCGGCTCGCTGTACGGGCATCTATTCGACGAGACCGTCCGAGAGTTCCTCTCGAAGGCCGGGCAGGGTGGCGGCCTGTTGCCCTATCTCCGTGCGCTGTTAGGGCAGGAAACCCTTGACGCGACGCTGGTCGGCGAGACGACCATCGGCGGGCTCATCGACCTGCTGTTGAACGGCCACGCGAGCCTCTACGTCGGAATCGTGTTTGTGCTGTTCGTGCTCTACGTCCCCGACGGGCTGCTTGGGACGCTCCGGGCACGTGTCGGTGGGACGTTCGCAGAGGCGCTGCCGGCGAAGGTCTGGGGTGAGTCCGACCAATGAAACCCGTAAAAACGACAATCGAACCGCCTGACAGAACGACGACCTGGGCATGGAGCGGCCGGTCACTGCCCGGCTACCCGACAGAGACGTATCGACGGCGAAACGATACGCCGCGCGACCACCCGAACGCAGAGCCAGAGCAATGAACGCGGAACCGAACTACTTGAAGAATATTCAACCAGAACCAGTCAGTATGCACTACGCAACCAACGACGGCGTCTCGCTCGCTTACGAGCGCGAGGGGCCGCCTGACGCCGAAACCGTCGTCTTCGTTGAGGGCATCGGCTACGGCCGCTGGATGTGGCTGTGGCAACAGGAAGCGCTCGTTGAGGAGTACCAGACTATCGTGTGGGACAACCGCGGAACCGGCGATTCGGACGAACCCGGAGGTCCGTACACCATGAGCCAGATGGCGAGCGACCTGGAGGCCGTACTCGACGACGCCGGCATCGAGCAGGCCCACGTCGTCGGGGCCAGCATGGGCGGGATGATCGCCCAGCAATACGCCCTGGAGTACGACCGGGCCAGGTCGCTGACGCTCATGTGTACCTCCCCAGGTGGTCCCGAAGCGGTCCCCGTCCCTGAGGAGACACAGCAGCGGATGTTCGCCGTCCCTGATGACCTCGACGAACGCGAACTCCGACGGTACAAGATGCAGCCGGCGCTCTCAGATTCGTTCATAGAAGCCCACGAGGACCTCATCGAGCGCATCATCGACTGGCGCATCGACAGCGACGCCAGCGACCAAGCACTGGACTGGCAAGGCGCGGCGGTTCAGGCGTTCAACGCGTCGGACCGCCTCGGTGAAATCACAGTCCCGGCCCTCGTCATCCACGGGACCGCCGACGAGGTGGTCCCCTACGAGAACGGGAAGCTACTGGCACGCGGGCTCCCGAACGCCGACTTCATCACCGTCCACGGCGGCCCGCACCTGCTGTTCATCGAGGAGTACGAGCGCGTCAACACACAGATACAGGAGTTTATCGACGATGTCTGAACTCGGCCCCGGTACCCCACAAAAGTGGGTCGGTGCCTGGAGCGAGCGCCGGGCCGCGCTCACCCCCGACCGCGAGGGATTGGTGGATGCGACGACCGGCGAGCGGTTCACGTACGCCGAACTGGACCGGCGAGCGAACCGGACCGCTCGCCTGCTTCGGCGGCACGGCGTCGGCGACAGTGGTGAGTCTACCGGTACTGTCGCCGTCGTCTCGCGGAACCGCCCAGCTGTCGTCGACCTGTTCTTCGCCTCCGCCAAGACCGGGAGCCGACTGGCTCCGCTGTCCCACCGGCTTGCGCCCCCGGAACTCGCCGAACTCCTCGACCGCGTGGACCCGGAACTCCTCGTTGTCGAGGCTTCCTTCGCCGAGACTGTCTCGACTGCTCTGGAGACAGCCGATACGGCGGCTCCCCAGCTTATCAATCTCGGAACCGCCGCCGACAGCGCGTCCTCGGCTGCCACGCTCGACAGCACGCCCTACGCTTCGGCCCTCCCCGAGGACGACACACCCGTCGAGACAGCAACGCCGGCCCCCGGCGACACACATCTCCTCCTGCACAGCGGTGGGTCGACTGGAACGCCAAAGGAGACGGAACTAACCCACCGCGGCATCGTCTGGAACTCTCTGAATACGATTACGGCCTGGGGACTGCGCGAGGACGACGTGACGCCGATGGTGTTTCCGATGTTTCACACCGGTGGCTGGAACGTTCTCACCGTCCCCCTGTGGCACATGGGCGGGACAGTGGTCATCGCCCGTGCGTTTGACCCTAGCGACGTACTGGAGATCATCGACTCGGAGGGCGGGACCGTCCTTGTCGCCGTCCCGGCAATCCTGCGGATGATGGCGAACCACGACCGCTGGGCGGAGACGGACCTCTCGTCGCTCCGCTTCGCCAAATCCGGCGGCGGCCCCTGTCGCAAAAGCGTGATGGAGACGTGGTGGGACCGTGGCGTCAACCTCTCGCAGGGGTACGGCCTCACCGAGTGCGGGCCGAACAACTTCGCGATGCCCGAGGGCTGGCTCCACGAGAAGGCCGGTTCGGTCGGCAAGCCGGTGTTGCACGTTGACGCCAGAGTCGTCGAACCCAAAGACCGTGACAACAAAGGCAGCCCCGCCGGTTCACGGGACCCGGTCGACCCCGGCACCGTTGGCGAACTCCAGTTGCGCTCGCCCCACGCCGCGGCGGGCTACCTCGACAACCCGGACGCGACCGCCGAGACATTTGGCGACGGCTGGGTGTCGACCGGCGACCTCGCCCGCGTCGACGCGGACGGCTACTACTACATCGAGGGCCGCACCAAGCACATGTTCGTCAGCGGCGGCGAGAACGTCTTTCCCGCGGAGGTCGAGGACGCTATCGCCGACCATCCCATGGTCGGTGAAGTCGTCGTGATTCCGGTCCCCGACGACAGATGGGGGCAGGTCGGAAAGGCTGTCATCGAGCCCACATCCACTGCTGTGACCGACGGGGCTGGCGACCGACCGCTGACGCTTGACGACCTCCGAACGTTCCTCGACGACCGCCTGGCACGGTACAAACACCCCCGCGATATCGCGTTCGTCGAGGCGATGCCGACCAGCGGCCCAGACAAGATTGATCGGGGTGCAGTTTCAGACCGCTTCGGTGCGTAATGTATCACTGCAGGCGTAGCTTCAAGAGGGATGATGAATTTCTATTTACACAATATGTCTGACACATATGCGGCTGCGAATTCGATGCACGTGTTGCAGGTAGACGACAGGCCGCTACTCGACGAGACTGTCGAGTTCCCGGATAGTCGGGGCCCGGACTCGCTGACGCTGACGACGACCGACCGGGCAGACAGTGCGCTCGACCGTCTCGAAGGCACCGCTATCGATGGCATCGTTGCCGCCGACAACCTCCCGGACCGGTCCGGCCGTGAATTCGCTGAGATAGTCCGCGAGCGGGACAGTAATGTCCCGGTGTTGCTACTGACCGAGCCGGAATCCGTCGCCAGCGACGCAATCTCGAACGGGGTTACCGACGTTTTCAGAAGAGATACAGCTGTTGCCCGTCGCGACCTTCTCGCCAATCGGATTCGGTTACTCGTCGAACATCACCGGTCGACAGAACTCGCGAGTCGGACTAGACAGCAACTCACAGAACTGGCAGAACAGTCGAGCGAACTGCTGTGGGTGTTCTCCGGGGACTGGACCGAGATACAGTTCGTCAATTCGGCATACGAAACGCTCTACGGCCGCTCCGTCGAGTCGTTGCAGACCAGCCCCGATGAGTTCATGACAGCGATTCATCCCACGGATCAGGATAGAGTCATCCAGTCGATGCAGCGCGTCTCAGCCGGAGAATCCGTCGAACTCGAATTCCAAATCACCAGACCGGATGGCGAACAGCGCTGGGTGCGAGCCAAGGCACAGCCCATTGTTGAAGATGGCACGGTCGCCAGAATCGTCGGTGCCTCGCGTGACATCACCGAACGGAAGCGATGCGAGTCCGAACATATTGCAGAAATAGACCGCCCTGACGCACCGGTCGATGCAGTGCCGGATCTGTTCTATGAACTCGATGAGAACGGCGAGCTGGCTCGCTGGAACGATGCACTGGCGGCAGCCACCGGATATACAGACGCTGATCTCGGGCCGATGTCGCTGACAGCGCTCTTCGCCCCATCAGATCGTGAAACCGTTCGACAGGGCATCGAGACGGCTTTTGCGACCGGTGAAACGTCGTTCGAGGCCGATCTGCTAACCGCCGATGGCACGACAGTGCCGTACGAATTCACCGGGGGCCGGATAACAGCTGCTGACGGCTCGCCGCTCGGCGTGGTCGGTATCGGACGGGATATCTCCGCCCGCGAAAGCCGCCAACAGGCGCTTGAACAGCAAAACAAGCGCCTCGGAGAGTTTGCCAGCGTCGTCAGTCACGACCTCCGGAACCCGCTGGACGTTGCCCGGGGCCAGCTAGAACTCGCACAGATTGAGCACGATAGCGACCACCTCGACGCGGTCAAGCGAGCCCACGGCCGTATCGGACAGCTCATCGATGACCTCCTGACGCTGGCCCAGAACGGCGAGACAGCGCTCGACAGCGAGCCGGTGCCGCTCCAGACAGTCGTCGAGCAGTGCTGGCAAACTGTCGAGACCGGCGACGCGACACTGGAACTACAGACCTCGGCCGTGGTGCGGGCGGACCCAAGCCGGCTCCGGCAACTCTTCGGGAACCTGATCCGCAACAGCGTGGAACACGGACAGACGCCACACACCGAGAGACAAGACGACGCCGGCGAACAGCGTGCGACGACCTCTCTCTCACAGTCGCAGAGACCAGCCGCTGACCTGACGCTTACTGTTGGCGAACTGGACGACGGCTTCTACGTCGCGGACGACGGCGTTGGGATTCCGGCCGGCGAGCGCGACACTGTGTTTGAGGGTGGCTACTCGCTGGCGTCGGGTCCCGGTTTTGGCCTCAGAATCGTCGATGAGATCGTCGATACCCACGGCTGGTCGATAACGGTCACAGAAAGCGACGCCGGCGGTGCTCGCTTCGAGATCACCGGCGTCGAGTTCGAGACGGCGTAACTGTGCCGTCGTGAGTACTATCGGGTGACCACCACGTCACCCGGTGCCGCCCCCGTCAACACCAACGATGGGGGTCGAACCTTACGCCTCGTCGAAGACGGTGTCGCCCTCGACAACGTGCTCTTCGACAGCGTCGAGGTCGAGCGTCAGCCCGAGACCCGGCTCCTCCGGAATCTCGATGTAACCGTCCTCGATGACGGTCTCCTCGACCAGGTCATCCCACCAACCAAGTTCGTAGGAGTGGTACTCGACGGCCAGTGAGTTCGGGACTGCAGCCCCGACGTGTGCGCTCGCCATCGTCGCGATCGGCGAGGAGACGTTGTGCATCGCGACCGGGATGTAGTACTGGTTCGCCACGTCGGCAACCTTGCGCGTCTCGCGCATGCCGCCGACCTTCGGCATGTCCGGCGCGATCATGTCGACGGCCTGGTTCTCGATGAGCCGTCGCTCCTCGGTGACGCGGTAGCGGTTCTCGCCGACGGTGATCGGCGTGGTTGTGGACTTTGTGACTTCCTCCTGCACCTCGATGTTCTCCGGCGGAACGGGGTCTTCGAGCCACCAGACATCGTACTCTTCGATGGCGTCGGCGAGGCGCTTGCCGGAGCTTCCCGAGAACGTCCAGTGACAGTCGAAGGCCACGTCGGCCTCGTCTTTGACCTCCTCGGTGACCTTCTCGACAATCTCGGCCTTGTGTCGGATTTCACCCGGGCGGAGGTGTCGGTTCGCGCGGTCTTTCTCCAGGCCGCTTGGCACGTCGAGGTCGAACTTGAGGGCGTCGTAACCCAGTTCATCGACGACGCGACGGGCCTCCTCGGCGCAGGCCTCGGGGTCAGCCTCTTCTTCGGTGTGACAGTCACAATACACGCGCATCTCGTCGCGGTACTTCCCACCGAGCAACTGGTATGCCGGTACTTCGAGGATCTTGCCCGCAAGGTCGTGTAGCGCGACCTCGATGCCAGCGATGGCCGTCACGGTGACACCCTCGACGCTCCCCTCGCCGCTCATCTTCTGGATGAGGTGCTCGTACAGGCGGTCGATGTCCAGCGGGTTCTCGCCGACGACAAACGGCTTCATCCGCTCGATGAGTTCCGGGACGCCAGCGCCCCAGTAGGCCTCGCCCGTGCCGACGATGCCTGCGTCGGTGTAGATTCGGACGAGCGTCCACGGGAAGTTCCCGTCGACCATCGTCGTCTGAACGTCGGTGATCTCCACGTCGCGACCGCCGCCGCGCTTGGCGGTGACACCCATTGTCTCCGCAGAGAGCTCCCGCATGGTGTACTCTGCGTTCGGGTCGTGCAGGTCAGCGTAGTCTACGTCGTTTGCCTTTCCCATACCCCCGCTTGCTAGTGGCGTCACAAAAGTGTAGAGGAAATCGGTCTCGTTCCGACACGGTCGACTGCGTCGATACCTGCGGGGAGCCCACGGCGTCCCGCGGGCCGCTACATTCCGCCGGTGTCCTGTGCGACAATCAGATCAAAGGGTGTGTCTGCCGGTTCGTCGTCCGGCGTGAGATAGCCCGCCGCAAAGGCGGTGTACCCGGTTTCGCCAGCCAGGCTAAGGTCGTACTCCGCGACAACGTCCCCGTCGTT
Organism: Haloarcula sp. JP-Z28; assembly: GCF_011440255.1. Lineage (NCBI taxonomy): Archaea > Methanobacteriati > Methanobacteriota > Halobacteria > Halobacteriales > Haloarculaceae > Haloarcula > Haloarcula sp. JP-Z28. Next base: position 26,386 of record NZ_JAAOHT010000020.1, read on the forward strand.
GTCAGGTGTCGCTCCGCGGACCTGTATCGTATACTCACCCGCTGGCACCTCGACGCTGTCGAATTCCCGGAAGTCGGCAGCATCGAACAGCACGTCGCCGCTCGATCCGACTGTCACGTCGACTTGTGGGGCATCGGGCGAGAGGTGAACCAGTCGGAGGCGGGCTGTCCCATTGCTGGGTGCGGTGAGATTGTCGGCGAGCACGAGTGGCTGGAAGGAGTCACCGGTATCGTCGCCGATTTCGCCGGCCGCTGCGACGGTGTACGCCTGTCCGCCCTCAACGGTCACGTCACCCTCGAACACCGACGTGTCCGGGTCGCCGGCAGCAGTGATTTCGACCGTTCGCGCGCCAGCGGGGACCTCCAGATAGTCACTGACAGCGCCGAAGGGCACGTCTTCGAGCACGGCCGACCCGTCGACGTACACGTCAACGTTCGGGGCGTTCGGCGACATGTGTGCCACCCGGACATTCGCTGGCTCGGACTCTGTTTCAGTTTCCGTAGCGCTGCCGCCAGTGTCCTGTGTCACGAGCAGGTCGAAGGGCGCGTCCGCCGGGTCGTCGTCCGGCGTGAGATAGCCTGCTGCGAATGCCGTGTACACCTCGCCACCGGACAGGCTCACGTCGAACTCCGCGGCGACGTCGCCGTCGTTGCTCTCCGTGTCACCACGCACTTGGAGCGTATAGTCCCCCGAAGGCACTTCAATGTAGCCGGAGCCGCCGTACTCGACGCCGTCGTACAGCGCATCTCCGTTCGACGCGAGGGTCACGTCGACGGCCGGCGCGTCGGGCGAAGCGTGGACCAGGCGGACGCGTGCGGTGTCGCCGCCGGGGTCGCTGTTGTCGTCTTCCAGTACCAGCGGTTCGAACGCCTGGTCGGCGTCATCGCCGATTTCACCGACTGCGGCGATGGTGTACGCTGTGTCTGCTTCCACCGGAACACGCCCCGAAAACACCGACGTGTCCGGATCACCAGCGGCGGTTATCTCGACCGACCGCTCTCCCGCGGGCACGTCGAGGTACTGACTCACCGCACCGAAGGGAACGTCTTCGAGGACTGCATCGCCCTCAAGATAGACGTCCACGTTCGGGGCGTTCGGCGACATGTGCGCCACTCGGACCGCCGCAGTCCCCGGATCGGTTTCCGCTTCGGTCTGAGTGTCTGTTTCGGTCTCCATCGGCGTGTCCATGCCGCTGTCCGTCTCGGTGTCTGGCTCTTCGGCACCGCCGTTACCGCCGCCGCTACAGCCAGCGATGCCGACTGTCACACCGGTTCCGATACCGAGCAAGATCCGTCGTCGGGTCGTGTCTGATGACATCCATCATCTGCTGGGATTGTCAGCTAAATAGTACATTTCGTGACTCGGGCGTGACTCTCTCTCAATTCTCTCTCAAATCCGGCTAGAGAGTTCGAGCCCGCCGTTTGCTCGAATTTCCCGAAACTGTTTTATCGAACATTCCCGGACGTTTGCAACATGGACAACAGGTTTCTCGCGCTGGGTGCGGCGACGGTTCTCAGACCCGGGCCAAACGGTGGTGTTTTCCACCCTGGCTGCCGCCCACTCAGCCGTGGGGCGCAATCTCCGGGCGTGCGCGGCCGGTCGTGCCCCATGTCGGTGGATTCTTGCCACCCCGTCCGGAAATGGAACCAGAATGGAGACGGTCCTCTGGCAAACGCTTGCAGGTACCCGCGGAGGACCCAACCGTGCCCGCGTGCTTCGCGCGCTGGCCGACCAGCCGCGAAACGCCAACCAGCTCGCTGATGACCTTGACCTCGCGTACAACACAGTCCGGTACCATCTCGATGTCCTCGAAGACAACGGCGTCATCACCAGCAGCGATGCCGACTACGGCGTTATCTATCTCCCCAGCGAGCGCGCGAGAACCCACTGGGACACGGTCGAACAAATCCTCACACAGGTGGACGATTGACATGAGCACGACACCACATCGCCGACAGTTGGCCACTGACCAACGACAGGAGCCCGCATCATGAGTCTTGTATTGAACGGGGCTCGTATCGCCGCCGCAGTCAACATCCTGTTGCTGGGCGTCCTCATCAGCATCTGGGTGCAGACGTACCGGGAGATCCGTGCCCCGCTGACGCTTGGCTCTATCGTGTTCGCATCGTTCCTGCTGGCCGAAAACGCCGTTGCCCTGTACTTCTACTTCACCGCACCGGCGATGCCCGCGATTGCCGTTCAGGTGATGATGGTGCTCCAGATGCTCGAAACGATTGGTATCGGCGTGCTGACGTACTTCACCTGGAAGTGACGCGTGGCAGCTTTCATTGATTGCCTGTTTGAACGACTCCGTCGCTCGTTTCGCTTCGTGAAAAGTGGGACCGCCGAGTGCCGCGATTCGTCTCTAGAGCTGTTCATCCGTGGGTACGCGTGGTTGTGACTCATGGGTGATCTGTGAACTGCTGTTAGTCGAGGTAGCTACGGCGCGATTCCATCCGCTTCAGGAGGTCCGGCTGATCGTAGTGCGTGCGAATGACCTCCGGGGTCGCGTTCACACGCTCGGCCAGCACCTCCGGCGGCCATCCTTCATCGCGGTGATGCGTGATCGAGCCAGTCCGAATCCGGTGTGGAGATCGGGCCGACGGACAGCGCGCTTCGTAGCCGTGTTCCAGCGCCTCGCAGGTCTCCGTATCGCGGTCGTGCGGGCACGTCCCGAAACGGCACGGCTGGGTGATGATGTTGAACCGCGAGCGAATAGCGCCCTTCGACATCCGACCGGTCCCGCGCTTGCTGGAGAACAGCGGCTTGCGCCCGTGTTCGTCCTCGACCTCGACGCGGGTCACCTCGATGTAGTCTTCGAGCAGCTGCCCGATCTCTTCCGACAGGCCGACCGGTCGCTCACCATCCTCCTGATTCTTCAGCGGCGTATCCGTCTCAGGCCGGTGGCAGAAGTAGACGAACGGAACGTCGAACTGTTCGAGTTCCTCGTCGGAGAGTCCGTCCCGGTGGGCCAGTCGGTCGAGATCGTCGTCGGTGAGGTAGCAGTCTTCCAGGTCGAGCGCACGTAGCGCACCGAGTCGAGCGCCGGTATGCCACGCCAGCGCGAACAGCATGTGGTCGCGGCTGGCGTAGTCGAACTGTTCCAGTTTGTGCAGAATCGTCTCGGCACGGTTCGCCGTCAGTTTCTCTTCGTTCGCTCGTTCTGCCTTCGAGAGGGTCGGCACGTCGACTTTCGCGGGCAGTACCGGCGGAACAGCTTCTACGTCGACGCAGAAGTCCAGAAACAGTTTGATCGTCCCGAGTTGCGTGTTCAGGGCGTTCTTGGTTAGCCCGTCAGCACGCCGCTCGGAGTCGTACCGGAACACGTCGCGCCCGGTCAGGTCGTTCAGGTTGTCGATGCCCTCTTCGTCGAGCCAGTCGACGAACTGCCGAACGCGGTAGTAGTAGCTCTGGACCGTCTCGTCGGCTTTCTCGGCTTTCTGCCGGTCTATCCACATCTCCAGTGCTTGCCGCGGGGCAAGCGGTTGGAGATCGTCACTCATCGGTGTCCCTCTCGGATGGGGCATCCGGTTCTGTTTCGAGGGCGGACGAGCGAATCCGATATCAGCTTTGACGGGGCAGTCATCCACTCCTGACTGCTGATTGCACGTATAAACCGGACCGTCTCGGTAGGGTGAAAGTGGAACCGTGGGGCTAGGCCCACTGATTACTGCGTTTATCCGGCTTTCTGAATCCACTCTTGAGAAACTAACACGACTGGCGGATAACCTCCGGCGGGGTCGAGCGAGGGGTTTAATCCTCGCGGTTGTGTTCGCTAACATGCTTCCGTGAGCCAGCACGGAAGCCACAGCGGGCCGGTGTTCCAGCACCGGGTCCGCGTTTTCCGAACTGTTCCAGCAGTCCGGGTGACCTCCGTAATGGATAGTCATACTGAAATCTATTAATAGTTTCTAAAGATGTAATGAGGGATATACGTACAACGGCTCTAGTGGGATTTTATAAGCAAAACATTCGATTGAATACGGTAATGGCTGGACGGAAACCAGACGTAACTGACGACGAGATCGTCAAAGTCCTACGCGATACGTCCGAACACGTTTTATCGACTATCGAGGTTTCGGAGCAGTTGCCAATCAAGGATAAGGCCACGATTCGGCGACTTAAGGAACTCCACGACGAGGGCCGCATCAACGGCAAGCAAGCCGGTCGTAGCTGGGTCTGGTGGGTTGACGACGAATAGTACGCTCTCCCGTCGGGGACTCGGTCGCCGTCAGCACGTCGGGGACTCGTTCGACGGTCGCTTTGTATCGCTGGTTCCGTTCTCCCATCGGGTACTCGGTCGTCGGTTTCACGTCGGGGACTCGTTCACCGAGCACTCTACAGACACGACCCGAAGCGCCGGGATTCACTCTCCCATCGGGGACTCGGTCACCGATGGCGTGTCGGGGACTCACTTATCGGACGTTCACACAGCAAGAGCAACGTTCTCCTATCGGGGACCCAGTCACCGTCAGTACATCGGAGACTCATTTAACGGATGCTTCACCGGAACCGATTCAAATAACCGGTTGATCTATTCGTCGTCCTGAGTGAGTCCAGACGTTACCGTAGACATAACGTCACGAACTCTTTCGCCTTGTTCGGGGATCGTTAGGTCCGCAGGATGACTCATCACATATCGGCCAGAACTGTTTGCTTCGCTGATTTGTCCTTCAGAATCTTTCATGCGGATGTAATTGACATCTGAAAGTCGAGAAAATCCGTCGACAATCTCAGCACCTTTCAGATTGTTGTCTTGCGACCCAGTACTAAACACAGCACGAACAGCATTCTCACCAGCATTTTCTACGTATTCCGCAACGTCCTGTTGAACAGAGTGGTTATCTGGTTGACGGTCCCCAATTTCCTCAATTTGCACGCCACGGACTCGGAAAGAGGAGGTATAGAATTCCTTCATTTGCTCTCGTGTAAATCGATTATAGCGGTTACACTGGAAGTCTATATCGAACGAATCTTCACCAATCAGATAATCCAGCGCATCCTCGTCATAGACACCAGAAGTGGTTTCAAAAGCATATGAACCATCTCTTGTAAGCAAGAATCGCATTACACGGGCGATGTTGCTCTCACCAATTGAAACTATACCGTCTGAGATCTCCTTTCTTTCCTCCGTCACTTCCCCGACAAACCTCGCGAAAATGTAGTCATCTCCAACATCATACTGCGCATCATCTGCTTCAGTAGATACACCTCGTCGTTCACCTTCATATCCGAAGATACCATTACTATCAATTTCCTGAGCAATAGCATCCATCGAAGGGATGCTTTCATCCGTTTCGACCTCACCAAACCTTAGTTTGAGTTTTGGCATATCAGTAATTATGATAACCATCGGTTAAATATCTTGTCCGTGTTTGGATATTAACTAACTCCAGACAATAACGCCGAAATGATATTTAAGTTATAACGCACGCACAAAATTAAATATAGATTACATTATCGGCGGATGGATTGTTCTACTTCCATATCGAAAGGATCGGCGGGTCGTTTTCACGATCAACCGCTGGTACACTATTGACACCAACAACATTGTCTTCAGCAGTTTCGAGGTTACACGAGTTACCAGTGAACTCGCTACTCGGGAGGTCCCAATACGCATAGGCACCGATATAATCCACAATACACCTGAATGAGGCTTCTTCGGGCAACGTCGAACGCACCTGCGGCTGTTCCACATCAGAAATCGCCCGTTCTACGGCGGCATCGAGATCGTCGAGGTCGTCCCATTGCCGACGCGCCAGGTCGTCGCGTATCTCTCGCTCGCTCGCGGCCTGTACTGAGTCGAGCGAACACCAGCGGACGGCTTCGCGCACGTCCGGGTCTTGCAGGTGGTCGTTCGGGTCGATTCCTTCCGTAATCGACTCCGAGCAAGACCAGAACCGTCGGTTCGTCGCCCAGTACAGCGCGAGCTTCCACGTCGCCGCTTTGTCAGCGTACGTCTCTCGGTCGTCATCGCCCTGCTCGAAGGACTCCGTCGCGTCGAGCAGTGAGCCGAACGTCGCGCTCAGGTACTTCCCGAGATACGCGCCAGCCGTCGACTCCATTTCATGGCCGTCGTCGCCGAACTCGATCAACTCGTGCGAGCGGGTCCGTTCTCGAACCCACTCTTCGCCGTGATCGTGGTCGCCGAACCTGTACCAGTCGACGAAGCCCTCGTCGCTCTGGAACTCTGGTTCCAGCTCGTCGAGGTCGTCGCGGTATGTCAGTGGGTACACGTCGACGATCTCGCCTTGGCCGTAGTCGGCCCATTTCGCGGCTACTTCGGGTTTATCGCACAGCCACGGCAATCCGTCTTGCTGGCGGGTCGGCACGTCGAAAAACAGCACATGCAGGTGCGGGTATCCTTTCTCGGTGAACTCCAGCGCCTTGATGTAGTCCGGTCGGTCGCGCGGTCGCCCGGTCACGTCGTCGTCGAGGTCGGGACGCCAGCCGGGAACGCTCGGGTCGCGGGTATCGGCTTTCGTCGACGGGTCCGAGTCGAAATACGACAACAACCGGTTGAAGTTCTCGTTTATCGAATCTATCCCGTCGAGCAGCGAGTCTTGGCGCTTCGGGTCGGTCGTCAACGTCACCAGCACGGCGTTTTCAGCGTTCTCGTAACCGTATTCCAGCGCGTCATTGAACCGGGCAAACTGCTTGGAAACGCGGCCTTGGTCGTTGAAGCGGGTCTTGTAGTCTTTCGTCATCCGCTGTGTGGACTCGCCGCCGCGTCGGTCGACGAAGTGGACATCGAACAGCAGTTTGTAATCTTTGATGCGGTTCAGGTAGGATGTAAAACCGTCTTTCAGTAGCTCCCGCAGGTCATCACCCACAGAATCGACACGAGAGAGGTAATTACGCAGGAACTCACGATCATACGTCAGGCCCTCTGTCTGGGTTGTTTGAGTAATGCCTTCTGTAATCAAGTCAAGAAGCCGCAGTGTCGGGGTCACGAAAAGAACGCCTGACGACCGAGATTTCCGCACGTACGGGTCGTCATCGGCTACAAGGTCGTCGACGAAGCGGTATGCAAACTGGTAGTCCGGATCCGAACCGTCGACGCGCTCGCACGTCTCAGGTGACACTCCCTTCACTGCGTACGAAACGACGTGCGACAGCGGCGTACCCTCTGGATGCGCCGCGATGAACTTCGCAATGCGTACGCGATCTTCGTCCCGTTCGGTCAGTGTTCCGTCGAGCAACTGGCCGTGGCCGAGGAGATCACGCTCTTCCAGAAGGTCCGCTAAGACGGGAGTGTTACATCTATCAGCGAGGTCGAGGCCGCCCAGGTGTCCCGGCGGCTCCACGCGGCTCGTCATGCGTGGGACCCCGCGCAGGCAGGAACAGCATTGGTCGGACAGATGAACGCGGTAACGATTCCCCTCACCCGCCGGGTTCGGGGGAAACGCTCGGGCTTCCGGGTCGACCCGTGAAGGGTCGCTTCCGGCTGGTCGAGCAGGTGCGGGCCGCGATTGGCGCTCGCGGCCCGGTCCGGGCTGCTCGCTCCGCTGCGCTGCCGGGCGTGCCAGCTCTCCCGCGCCCTCGCTTTCGGTGGGCTGTGGGGGCTGGCAGAGACGCGCGGCTGAGAGGTCGAGTCAACCCCCGCAAGGGGGGTTTCCTCTCCCGGAACGCGAACCTGTGGGGTCGAGCCGCCGACACACTGGGTTGGTCGGACGGTGGGTCGGCTACCTACGGCGGGTACTCCCCTGTCCTCTCCTCGGCACATCGTCGGACAGAGGAGTTACCGATCAAGCGCCGGATCGTCGACGCTGTGTCGGTCGAGTACCGGAACTGCGTAGCAGTGGCGGCACTCTCTCGCCCGGGCGTAATCCGAGTCGATCTTGTTGATGCAGTTGTCTTGGCAGATGCAGCACCGATAGGCCGTGTACTGCGACCAGTCGGTACTCTCGCCATCCGCGACGTGTGGGAGGTCCGGCCTGTGTTCCTCTGGCAGGTTTTCAGGAGTTGAGCCACGTCTTGCTGGACTTGGACCAGAGTTCGGTATCTCGCTCTCGTCGCTTTCCTCAGCGGGATCTACGTGGCGCTCAGCGTCACTCATCGGAACCACCTCGCGCGAGTTCGTCGTCGACCTCTTGGACTGCACGGCGCACCTCTGCATCAGTCGCGCCATCCTCGACGAGTCGGCTTGCAGGGACAAACGCACAGGGTGGATACGGCCACTGCTGACGACGCCGAATTTCGATCAGAAGCCGTAGCTTCTTGACAGACTTCTTATGGTTCTCAGCGGTATTTAAAGAACGACTAAATTTCAGCCGAATCCGCGAAGGAAGTTGACCGCTCGCACACCTAAGCGTACAGGTGTCGGCATCTGGTAAAAGCTTGAGTGGGACCGCCGAGATTCGAACTCAGGTCCGACGCACCCCATGCGCCGAGGATACCGCTACCCCACGGTCCCGCACTCTGGGAGAGGGGGGTGTTTTAATTAAGGGCTTCGCTTTGGTGACGAGATTGGCAGCCTGTGACGGGGAAGACACTGCCAGCGTGGTCCCGTCACTCGGCGACTTCGATACCGGGGCTTTCGATGGTGACCTCGGTCAGCGACCAGCCCTCGGTCGCGGACCGGGCGTCGACACCGATGGCATTTTGCTCTGCGGTCACGGAGATAGTCGACTCGGAGACAGTCCATGACGCGTTCGTGTTGACGGCGTGGATTCCCTGCTGTTGGCTCTCAATGGCCGTATTCTGGATAGTCCATGCTCCGGTCGTTCGAGCGGTGAAGACACCGATGTCTCGGGTTTCAAGGGTAGAATCTTCAACTGTCCACGCACCTCCAGAGAAGGCGGTTACGAGGCCGGTGTCGCTTCGGTGGACCGTCAGGTCAGTCACCGTCCAGTTGCCGCCACTGTCGATGGCTTTGACGCCGGTGTTGCTTCGGCGGACCTCTGTGTTCCGGACCGTCCAGTCGCCAGTTGTCCCGGAGGCGTCGACGCCGTCTGCGCCGGACCGGTCGACGACAACCGTTGCGACTGTCCAGTCACCGGAGGACTTGCGGACATCGACGCCGTCGCCACCGACATTGACGAATCGGGTGTCGCGAATCGTCCAGTCGCCGCTGGTGCCGCGGACGAACACGCCGCTGTAGGTTGTGCTGGCGACGGCGGCGTCCTCGATAGTCCAGTTTCCAGCCGTATTCGGCGCGTAGACCCCGACATTGGCAGCGATAACAGTCGTCTCAGTGATGGTCCAGTCGCCGCTGGTTTCGTTGGCGGCGACGCCAAAGCGGTAGTTACGCACGGTGAATCCGGTGACGTTCGCGTCGGCTGCGCCGGCCACCGTGACGCCGGTTCCGTTGACGAACCGCGAACCGTCCAGTATCGCCCGGTCGGGTGCGGCGAGGGTAATACTCTCGTTGATTCGGACTTCTTCGCGGTAGGTGCCCGGCCGGACCTCGACGGTGTCACCGCTGTCGGCAGCGTTCACAGCGGCCTGTATTGACTGGTACTCGGCACTCCCGCCTTTATCAACGGTCAGTGTGTCCTGCGCCGTCTGTGTTCCGGCCACGCCGGCTGGCACGACAGCCAGCGTCAACACTAGCGACAGCAAGAGGGCAGGCAATGTCGTTCGGGCGTCGTCCATAGTTGGAGGTGTAGGGGGCGAATAGATGTAAACTGTAGTGTTTATTCACCTGCTGGCGACGTGACGCTGAGATGAAGCTGAGAGTCCCGGCGACACACAGCGATACAGCCCGCGAAAGCGTTATCGGCCGGACCGGCGAACCCCGGAGTGTGCTGGAGCTGACGTACGAGTCAGGGACCATTCGCGTGTCGGGAGACCTGCCGTCGGACCTGCCCGGCGTCGAGTACGACCGGCGTTCACAGACAGGGCGAGCGCCGGCCTACCGGTACGCCGACCTCCGAAGCGCGCTTGACGATCGTGAGGTGGCGTATGAGGACCACGTCTGTTCGCTCCCGTCACTGTCGCTCTCGACGGCGTACGACCTCAGAGACTACCAGCAGGCAGCGCTGGACGCCTGGCGTGAAGCCGAGGACAGGGGCTGTCTCGAACTACCGACCGGGAGCGGCAAGACCGTCATCGGCATCGCGGCGATGGTCGCACTGGGGACGCCAACGCTGGTCGTCGTCCCGACCATCGACCTGCTGGAGCAGTGGCAGCGCGAGCTACAGCGGGAGTTCGACCGGCCCGTCGGCTGCATGGGAGGGGGCGAGCAGCGCGTCGAGGATATCACGGTGTCGACGTACGACTCGGCGTACCTGCGGGCCGACGAACTCGGCGACCGCTTCGGACTCGTGGTCTTCGACGAGGTCCACCATCTTGGTGGAAAAGGGTATCGGGATATCGCTCGACTGCTCGCTGCGCCGTCGCGGCTCGGACTGACAGCGACGTTCGAGCGGCCGGACGGGGCCCACGAAGCCATTGCGGACCTCGTTGGACCGCTCGTCCAGCGGGTCAGCGTCGACGAGTTGGCTGGCGAGCACCTCGCTGACTACGATATCAAGCGACTCGAAGTTTCACTCACGCCAGACGAACGGGACCGCTACGAAGAGCATCAGGGGACGTTCACCGACTACCTCAAACAATCCAACATCCAGCTCCGGTCCGGCAGCGATTATCAGGAACTCGTCAAGCGGTCCGGCAACGACCCGGCGGCCCGCGAGGCGCTGCTGGCGAAACAGCGCGCCCGCGAGGTGATGATGAATGCCCAGCGAAAGGTTGACCGGCTGGCGACGATTCTGGACCGCCACCGCGAGGACCGGATCATCGTCTTCACCGCCCACACCGACCTCGTGTATCGCCTCTCCGAGCGGTTTCTCATTCCGGCGATAACGCATGAAACCGGCGCGAGCGAGCGCCGGGAGATACTAGAGCGGTTCCGCGACGGGACGTACTCCCGGGTCGTAACCGCGAACGTCCTCGACGAGGGAGTGGACGTGCCCGACGCGAACGTCGCCGTTCTCCTCTCTGGGAGCGGCTCGGAGCGGGAGTTTACCCAGCGACTTGGCCGTGTTCTCCGACCGAAAGCCGACGGCGGGCGGGCACTGCTGTACGAACTTGTGACTGAGGAAACCGCGGAGGAGCGAGTCGCCAGGCGACGCAGATAGCAGGCGGTCCGTCGTTGTCCAAGCGTTCTCCCACGCTGAGCGGGATTACCTCCTTGATAACTATGGCTCTCCCCGGCGAGAAGCGGAGAAATGTTCGATGCTAATCGCCAGTGTTGCGGGTCGCGAGGTGCGTCCAAGTGCGGTTGATACACATCCGTGTTCCCGATTCCGTCCTCGACAGCGTCCGCGACGTGCTGGACGACCGTGACATCAGCTACGTTCAGACCAAGGAGACGAGCGACGACGAGGCGGCGTGGCTGTTGCAGTTTCCGCTCCCGCCGGAAGCCGTCGACGAGGTACTCGACGACCTCGAAGCGACCGGGCTCGACGCCGACCGGTACACTGTTGTCGGGAACGCCAAGACCGCCCGGCCAGACCAGTCGAACTCCGCCCGCCGCCACGAGGACCGCATCTCCCACGACGAACTCCGCGGTCGTGCGGTCGGCATGAACCCCGGACAAGGGACATACTACGGAATGACTGTCCTGAGTGCGATCGTCGCAACGGCGGGTCTGCTCCTCGATTCTCCGGCTATCGTCGTCGGCTCGATGGTCATCGCACCACAGGTCGGATCCGCGCTCATCGCCAGCGTCGGGACGACGCTCAGCGACCGCCGGCTCATTGTCGATGGCGTCCGCGACCAGTTGCTCGGGCTCGCTGTCGCCATCGGGAGCGCGGCCCTGTTCGGACTGTTCATCCGGTACAGCGGGTTTGTCCCCGGACAGCTCCGTGTCACGACAGTCCAGCAGATCGCCCAGCGTATTTCACCGGGGTTTCTCTCGCTTGTGGTCGGCCTCTGTGCGGGAGCCGCCGGGGCGTTTGGACTGGCAACGGCGCTACCGGTCTCACTGGTCGGTGTGATGATTGCCGCCGCGCTCATTCCTGCCGCCGCGGCCATCGGGGTCGGTATCGCCTGGGGACTGCCGGCCGTCGCACTTGGGGCGGGTATTCTCCTGCTGGTCAACGTCGCGTCAATCAACCTCACCGGCGTTCTCGTCCTCTGGGGGCTCGGATTCCGTCCGCTAAACTGGGCGGCTGACCGCCCGCCGAGCGAGACGGTCCGGACGTACGCACCGACCGTCGTCGCCGTCCTGACGCTGCTGGTCGCGTTCGCCGGTGCCGGGACGGTCACCGCCCAACAGATGCAGGTCGAAACGTCCGTAAACAACGCTGTTACCGAAGCATTATCCGACGAATCATACGAACGGCTCCGATTACAGTCGGTCCAGACCCGGTTCGGCGGCGTCTCGGTGTACCGGCTTGACCGGGTGGTCACCGTTACGGTCAGTCGGCCCGCCGACCGGCCGTATCCGGCTCTGGTCTCCGACCTTGAACGTGCCGTTGACCGGTCGATAGCGGACGACACAACTGTCGAAGTCACTTTCGAGGACAGACATCCGACGGAATGATGCTGGCTGCTACGGGCGTCTCGACCGGGGGCGTCGTCACTCCCCGTGTTTTTGTTGCTCCGTGGCGGAGATAGGCGCGTGCTGACGAAAGACCTCCTGCGGGTGTCCCGCGCTGGCGGCGGCTATCACCTGCAGTTCGCCGACGCCGACGCGGAGCGACTGGCGGCCCGCGTGCTCGGTATCTATCAGGGCCACGTCGGTGAGTCCCGAGAGATGCTGGAAACGGCACTCGCGGATGTCGAACGGGAGGCCGACGATTTCAAGCTGGTCCGCGGGCTGGCGAAACTCGTCGAACGGGAGGCAACATTTGAGACACAAGCCCCGATCGACCCTGTTCGAGCCCGTCGGCGGGTGTTCGAAGCCGCTTCGGACGTTGGCGTCGTGACCGAAGCCGAACGCGAGCAGGCACTCGCCGAGGCAGCCGATCACTTCGGAACGGACGCCGCGTCGCTAGCCGACACGCTGTACGCCGACCGGGACTCTCGACAGGTCCTTACTGCGGTGGACTCTCGCTGGGGGCCGGCCGAACTGCGGACCCAGTACAACCTCTCACTGGCGCAGACAGCGCTGTTCGATGCCACCGAGGTACGAGTCCGCTCGTCGGACCCGAAAGCGCTCGTCTCGGCGGTCAAACGCTGCCGGCTGATGTACGAGATTCGCCGGACAGGGAACGGCCGGGAAGTCGTCGTTACAGGACCCGACGCGCTGTTCTCGAACACGCGCCGGTACGGCACCCGCTTCGCTCGCCTCCTGCGAACAGTCGCGACCGCGAACGAGTGGGAGCTGACGGCGACCGTCGATGACCGGGGCACCGAGCGGAACCTCACGCTCTCAGATGGAGATGTCTCCGTGCCGGGCGTCGAGCCCGTAACAGAGGTCAGCTACGATAGCGGCGTCGAAGCCGACTTCGCCGGCCGGTTTGCCGCGCTGGACCTCGACTGGGACCTGATACGCGAACCGGAGCCGCTGGCGGCCGGCGAACACGTCGTCATTCCGGACTTCGCATTTGAGTGGCGGCCCGGCGCTGACACCGGTGTTCAAGACACGGGACGTGGAGAGAGCACAGACCGGACCGACGGCGACACACCCTTCCGCATCTTCTTCGAAATTATGGGGTTCTGGACGCCGGAGTATGTCGAGAAGAAACTCACCCGCCTCGACGCACTGGAGGATGTCGAGATGCTGGTCGCCGTCGACGAATCGCTTGGCGTCGGCGAGGAAATCGAGGCGACAGACAACCGGGCAATTCCGTACTCCGGCACAGTCAGAGTAAAAGATGTGCGGGACGCCCTGCGACCCTACGAGGAGCGACTCGTGCGTGAGAGCGTTGCGGAGATACCCGACGAACTGCGGCCGGACGCTGACGTTATCTCGCTCACCGACCTCGCCGCGGAGCACGGTGTCAGCGAGGATGCGCTGGAAGACGTGGCCTTTCCGGCGCACGAGCGCGTCGGCCGCACGCTTATCGACCCAGCTGTCCTGGACGAACTGGCCGAGGAGATTGAACCCGAAATGGCGTATCAGGCGGCGATTGACCGACTCTCCGCGCACGGAATCGAGGACGACAGCGCTGCGCTCGCACACCTTGGCTACCGCGTCGCCTGGGAAGGACTTGGGAAGGGGACAATCCAGCCACGGGAGTGAGTGGTCTGTGAGAAACGGTGGGGAACCCGGTTTCAGATACAGCATCTCCACATCGCTATCAAACGAGCAATCGTCGTTCAGGTCGCTTCGTCACGTCGCTCCTCGGAAAGCTGTCGCCGCCACTGTGGTGTTTCGAGGAGGAGTCGGAGCGGCCAGATGACGTAGTACAGCGGGTGCATCGGGCCGGGAAGCGGGCAAAACTGGTACTCCGAGTAGGTCGGGTGAAGTGACGAATGCAACAGTAGGAGCGGTCCCAGCGCAGTCATCGAATCGCTGGCCGCTAGGTAAAACCGAGCGGCCTCAAACTGCGTGGGTGCCTGTGGCGTCCCAGCGGCCAGCGACTCAACGACGGCCTCAGCTAATTCGGAGATGCGGCCGTCCGTGCGAAGGCGATCCAGTATCGGCGTTGGGAGGGCATACCCGAAGACAGTACGGGCGAGCGCGGCCCCGAGCAGTAGGTTCCGCTGGACGCCAGTTTCCCGCGCCCGAGCGAGGACGTGTGACCAGTCGGCTTCCGTCGACTCCAGCGCCGCAACGAAATCACAGAGCCACTTCAGGAGATACCAGCGGTGCTTGGTGCCGTGGAACGCTAATACGAGTAGCCGATCTGGCTGTGCAAGCGCCGGAAGCGGTTGGCCGCCGACCGATACGGTGTCGCGGCGGTCCCAGAGTTCACCGAAGGATGTGGAGAACGGTCGCTCGGCATCGCCAACGCGCCAGCGAAGTTCCACGTCGAACTCCGGACCGCGCATTTCGTACTCGTGAACGATAGCCTTCGTCACAGGACCGCCTAACAGCGCGGCGTCATCCAACCGCGGCGTGCCCCCGCGCCACTCGTATCCTCGCTCTTCAAGAATATCCGCAGCGGCGGGGATATCTTCCGGATGGACGAGCAGATCCAGGTCATTATATTCACGCACCGTTGCGTCGTCGTAAGCAGCGGCGGACAGCGCCGGTCCCTTGAACGGTACCGCACGCACACCACGTGTCTCGAAGCGTTCTAGTATCTCCTGTAGCTCGGTCGTGAACGCGAGATTCCGCATCCGTTTTCCCTGTACGATGCTGCTAAGTCGTGTCAACACGGCTGCCGGCACGGTGAACTCATCACCACTCTCGCGTGCCATTGCTTCCAGTCCCTCGTAGAGGAGTTGCACGACGCCGTGATACCGGGCGAGTGCAACGACACGGTCCCAGTCTGGCGCGTCATCAAGCGGGGGCGGGTCGGGAGCGGCGTCGGTGACGATCGCGGTACGAGCACAGTCGGCCACCACCTGAAGTTCGGGTTCAGCCTCCGTCAGCATGACTCACTCTTGAGTTCAGACTGAACTCGGGCTGCGACATCCGGAAGCATATCGAGAGTGCGCGGCCGGCGGAGCCGTTTTATTTCGGTCATATCGACAATCTCACCGCAGGCAGTGAAATTCGATACGGCCTGGCCGTCGGCCTCCAGCGCGCCCAGCGTGTACGTATTATCCACGAGCGCCATGACCTGCTCGTCCGGCCTGACTGCGTCCACCTCGATTGTCTCGCCGTCTTCGAGCAGGTAAATCCGTTCTAGCGGCACCGGGGTTGCGGGCTGGTCGTGCCTGAGTCCGTAGAAGTGTCGAGGGCGTCCGCTGTGGACCTGTTCCGGCGGTTCAACCGGAGGGTCAAATGCTTCAACTGCCTCCGGATCGAGTTTCATCGACGGGTAGCCGCTCCGGACGACCGGCCCCGAATCGTCCAGCGCTATCGCAGCCACGTCGTCGCTCAGGATACGATGTCCGTCGAGCAGGCAGGCCATCGCAGTCGTCGTTTTTCCGACCCCCGACTCTCCGACGAAGGCAACTGCACGCCCGTCGATACTGACGGTACTGGCGTGCAGCACGAAGTAGCCCCGTTGATCCAGCAGGTGGTTCAACGCCGGGCCGACCAGTACGTGGCGGAGGACTTCGCTTGGCACGTCCGGAGCCGGGTCTACAGCGATGGATTTGCCGTCGAGAATTCTGACCGTTGCGGCGTCGTATAGAAGGTAGTATTCGCGCTCGGTTACCGCGTGAAAGGTCGACCCGGACGCAGCAGACAGTGGGCGAGGAATCCGTTCCTCAGTGATGGTGACATCAGCCCGCCCGTCAGGCGCTGTCTCAGCGGACGGAAGCTCTGGTACGTCGAAGGCCGAGCGGACTGTCAATCCAAAGGCTTCGTACGTGGCTGTGTTTGCCGTCGCCATCCTGCTAGTTTCCCCCTTGCGTAGTTGTCCATCTATTCCGTCCATCCTGAAACACAGCCCATCTACGACACCCCTGATTCATACCAGAGCGCTTGACTGCTGTGGTGGATAAGAATGCGCTCTCTACTTCCATCACACAGCCACGAAACCATCGCGATGTATCCACTGCACGGTACCAGTGTCGAGGACCGATAAAAGAGGGATCAGTTAGATGTGTGAACCGGCTGTGGAGGTTAACTCCACTTCCCGTATCCGTCGTCGTGGTCCCACCAGTTCGTCTTCTCTTCAACAGTTCCGTACGTTTCGACCGACGGCGTTTCGTATTCCTTCATTGGTTACCTCCACGCCTGCTTTCAGATATCATTGTATTTGTTATATTATCTATTACTCTTGAATTTCCACAGAATGTGGTGTTTACTATCTGTTAGCCACGTACTTCGCGTTCCGTGAGTGCACGGAAACGCCCAAAGTCGTCGACATCCCCGATAAGGACATCACCGTTTGACTCGACCCAAGCATGAGCCTCGAACGTATCGGACTGTGTATCCACACCGAAGCGGAGACAATGTGGGAAGTCACTCGCCTCCAGCAAGGTACTCCCGGTGAGTGCTCGCTCAAGACAATCGTAAGTGCCCGGAAGACGCGACCCTGCTGTTAAAACCGCCCAGCGTACTGACTTCGGTGCTTCAGGCTGACGATGACACGGGAGGAACTGAGAGAGCGTGCCGAAACAGCGCTCTGCGTCCTCCAGCCCAACGACTGTAAGCAGTACTTTGCTCGCAACGATCAGTGCCACTGCTTCACAGAGTAATAGCTTCTGCGCCCGTGACAACGCCCTGAACTCACGGAGTCGGGTTCGCATCGACCTTGATGAGTTGCTCCGCGGCAAGCGTTTTCAGAAAGCGTTCCACATCATTTGCCACTCGGTCTCTCTCGACATCGTACTCCCCGACCAGCGCCGAGACGATGTCCACTGGCTCAGTCGGTTCCTGAATTCGCTCCCAGATATCTGGGCCGACCCCTGACAGGCCCTGATACCGCCCCGTCTCGTTGTTGAGCAACACGATCTCCCCGTCGATAGTCGTAGTGACACAGTCCTCAGTTGCGACAACAGCCGATTCGAAATCTATCGCGACCATGTGGCTATCGGCGATACTCGTACTATTTGTTATAGCCTCTTTTCGCCCCCGTGGTAACTCTGACTGCCGTTAGACGTGCCCTTCGTTCCAGAACGAACCGACCGTAGTAAGTCGGTAACTATGCCCCATAGAAACCGCATGCCGAACAATGGCTGCTACTCCTTCCGTCAGTGAAAAATACGCATCGTTGCGCCGCGTGGCGCTGTATCGGCCGGCGCTGACGGGGAGTATCGTTGCCGCCAGCCTCTTTGTAATGCTACTCGAAGGTGTTGGCCTCTCGTTCCTGTTTCCGATACTCGACGCCGCACAGGCCGGGCAGAGCCTTCCGCTTCAGGCAAACGGCGTCACCGGCCGGTTTCTTTCCGTGTACGTCGCTGCAGGGCTGCCGCTCACACTCGAATTCCTGTTGGTCGGCCTCGCGTGCGTGATGGTCATCCGGTTTACGGCGTCGTTTGCGGTGAAATGGCTCGCAGCGAAACTCACACAGACGTACGAGCGTGACCTCAAAGACCGGGCCTACGAACTGGCGATGGGCGCGTCGGTCGCCTACTACGACGACAAAGGGTCCGATGACATCATGAACACGATTCTGACACAGACCCGCTACGCCGGGCGTGTCATCGGCCGGATTATCCAGTTCTTCCAGCAGGCAATCCTCTGTCTGGTGTATATCGGGATCGCACTCACTATCGCTCCGGTGCTGGCAGTCGGTGCAGCTGTCGCTCTCGGCGGTGTCACGGCGATCATCAGATACGGCATCGAGCCCGGGTACGCCGTTGGCGACCGTGTGGCGACGGCAAACGAACAGCTACAGGAGACAACACAGGCGGGGACGCAAGGCATCCGTGACGTGAAGCTGTTTGGTATGCGCGACGGGCTGCTTGCCGAGTTCCGGTCCACACTCGACCGGTACACTTCGACTAGCGTCGCCGTTCGCCGGAACCAGGTTGCAATCGGAAGCCTCTATCGGCTCTCGGTCTCGCTGCTCCTGTTTGGCCTCGTCTACGTCGCCATCAGTTTCCGGGCGCTGTCTATCGCGGAACTCGGCGTGTTCCTGTTCGCGATGCTCCGACTCGCCCCCCGGCTGAGTTCGCTCAGCTCCACCATCTACGCGATCGAGGGAGAACTCCCACATCTGGTCCGAACTCACCAGTTCATCGACCGCCTCGAAGCCCAGCAGGAACCAACTGACGGGCAGTCGGTCCCGGACAGCATTGAGGAAATCGCGTTTGAGAACGTCTCGTTCGCCTACGAGGACGAGCCAGTGCTTGCGGACTTTTCGATGGCCGTCGACCGAGGGGAGTTCGTCGGCATCGTCGGCAAGTCCGGCGGCGGCAAATCGACGGTCGTCTCACTGCTCACGCGACTCTATACCCCGGATAGCGGTGAGGTTCTGACGAACGGGACGCCAATTTCGGCCTATGCGCTTGAGGAATGGCGTGAGGCTGTTGCGATGGTTCGACAGGACCCGCATATCTTCAACGATACGCTGCGGTACAATCTCACTGCCGGTCGGGATATCACCGAGGAAACGCTCTATGGAGTCGCTGAGAAGGCACTCATCCTCGAATTCCTTGACGACCTTCCGCAGGGACTCGACACGGTACTGGGCGACGACGGCGTGAAACTGTCCGGCGGGCAGCGCCAGCGCGTCGCACTAGCCCGCGCGCTTCTGGCCGATGCGGAGGTACTCGTGCTTGATGAAGCCACCAGCGACCTCGACTCGAATCTGGAACAGCAAATCCATCGAACCGTTGAGACGCTTGACGGGGACCAGACTGTGATCGCGATCGCCCACCGACTCTCGACGGTTTCAAACGCCGACCGGATCTACACTGTTGAGGACGGGCAGGTCACAGAGCGAGGCAGCCACGCCGAGCTGCTCAACGACAACGGGACGTACGCGGAGCTGTACGCGATGCAGGGAACGGCAGCCGCACAGTCTTCCAGTGGCTAATCGGTTCTCAGTGGGACGGGTGGGTCCTCGGGTTAGACGTCTCGACGGCGCCCTTTCGGCACCTGTGACCTGAGTTCGCCGTAGACGTACAGGCCGACGCCGACCGGTTCAGCCGCACCAGCAAGATCGTGGGTGACGACCAGATACCCCCAGTCGCCGTCCCAGTCGAGTTCCTGGTCTTCGCCGGCCACAAACGCCCGGGCAGCGTCCTCGTCAAGATGGATGACGTTCTGGCTGGCGTGCTCGCCGAACCGCTGGACGGCCTCCAGCGTCGGTTTCCAGTGTTCCTGTCGCGTTCGCAGGAACGTCATTCCCAGCCCTTCGATGTCTACCGGCGACGGCGGGCTGCCTTGATACAGCCACAGTTTGCCAGCGCCCCGTTCCCAGAAGGTGCACCCCTCGAACGTCTCCGAAGGGACGCCAAAGCGGTCCGCCCAGAAGTCGAGCACTTCCTCGCGGGTCGCTCGCTCGGGGTCGTCTCGCTCTTCATCTGTCTCCGGGAGCCGCGTGAACTCCGTGCTCTGGTCGCTCATTCTGCGGGCACCTCCAGTTTCGCACAGAAGAACCCGCCCGTGTCGTTGTGATGCGGGTATATGCGCTTGGCGTCTGCCACGCTGGGGTCGAAGCTCTCGTCTTCCCAGTCGGTGATTCCCGGTGCGTGGTTGAGCGGGAGGTCGTAGTCCACGATTTCACAGGCCACCTCGTCAAGCACGTAGTCCAGCACGGCCTCGTTTTCCTCCGGGGCGAACGTACAGGTGGAGTAGACGACGGTTCCCCCGGGCTCGGTCACTTCGACGGCCCGCTTGAGGATACCCTTCTGCACGCCGGAGATGCCCTCGACGTGCGAGAGCGACCAGTCTTCCAGCGTATCCGGGTTCTTGCGGATGGTCCCCTCACAGGAGCAAGGGACGTCGACGAGCGCACGGTCGTATCCCTCGCCGTCGAAGGGCTTGAGCGAGTGGTTGCGCCCGTCCTCGTGGGTGACGGCGACCGTCGTCGCACCCAGCCGCTCAGTGTTGGTCCGCAGCGCCGAAATCCGCCCGAGATTGTTGTCGGTTGCGACGACTTCGCCGGTATCCTCCATCAGGGCGGCGAGCTGGGTCGTCTTGCTCCCCGGTGCCGCACAGGCGTCCCAGACTCGTTCGCCGGGTTGGGGGTCCAGTACGGTCGCTGGAATCACGGATACTTCCTCCTGACCGTGAATCCAGCCGTGGAAGTACGGCCAGTTCGCGCCGGGAGAGTCCTCGGGCAGGACGAACAGGCCGTCGTGCCAGTCGACGGGGTCGTAGGCGATGTCTGCATCCGCAAGCGCCGTCCGGACCCGCTCGACGGTGGCTTTGATCGTGTTGACCCTGATAGCCGACGGCAGCGGGCGTTCACACGCGTCGATGAACGCCTCGAAGTCGTCGATGATGGGCCGGTAGCGGTCGAGTGGTTCCATTGTCCGGCGTTCGCTGGCGGTCGGTTTGTGGGTTTCGAACGGCATCGGCCCATGGCTTTCAAGCCGTCGGCGGACGATATCCGAGGTATGGCACACATACAGGTCCACCGCGAGGATATGTCCCTCGACTCACCGACACTGATCGAGGGACTCCCAGGGGTCGGACTCGTCGGCAAGATAGCCGCTGACCATCTTGTCGATGTCTACGACATGGAGTACTACGCGTCGGCCCACTGCGAAGGGTTGCCAGAAATCGCCGTGTACGGAACGGACGACCCAGAGGTTCGCCCGCCGGTCCGGCTGTACGCGGACGAAGACCGCGACCTGCTCGTCCTCCAGAGCGATGCCCCGATCTCCCCGTCCGGCGCGACGGAGTTCGCCGGCTGTATGGTTGGCTGGTTTGAGGCCAACGATGCAACGCCGGTCTACCTCAGCGGCCGTCCCGCCGAGAAAGACGGCGTTCCGGACGTGTACGGCATCTCGACGGGCGACGGGGCGGCAATGCTTGCGGAGGCGGACGTAGATCCGCCCTCGGAGAACGGCGCGATTACCGGGCCGACCGGCGCGCTAGTCCATGAATCACAGCGAACCGGGTTGACGAGTGTCGGACTCATCGTCGAAGCCGACCAGCGGTTCCCCGACCCCGAAGCGGCGCGAGCCCTGCTGCAGACAGCGATCAGCCCACTGGCCGATTTTGATATCGATACCGAGGCACTGGTCGAGCAGGCCGAAGAAATCGGTCGCGCCAAGGCACAGCTCGCACAGCAACTCCAGGAAAACCAGGAGGAAAGCACGAGCGCACAGCCGCTCGGGATGTATCAGTAATGGCGGGCGCAGATGACATCGTTCGTGGGTTGCTGGTGGTGCTTGTCGTCGGTATCGGCACGGTCCTGGGGTGGGTGTTGTTTGTCAGAACACCCGACAACCTTGCTCAGTTGTTCGGCGTTCTGCTGGTCGTTGCTGTCGCCGTTGCTACAGCCCGTATCGGCAGCAACATCGCCGGCTCCCTCCTCCCAGCACACAACGTCGCGGAAGTCGCCGTCGAAGGGCCGATCAGTCGTGACGGCGGTGGCGGCATCACCAGTCCGCCAGTCGGTGCGTCGGCCGACGACATCGTCGAACAGATCGAACGCGCCGACAGCGACCGCGGCTCCGATGCGCTGCTCCTGAAGCTGAACACACCGGGTGGCCAGATCGTCCCCAGCGAGGACATCCGCATCGCCGCCGAGCAGTTCGACGGCCCGACTATCGCCTACGCGACGGATGTCTGTGCCAGCGGCGGCTACGACATCGCCGCCGGCTGTGACGAGCTCTGGGCGCGCGAGGGCTCTATCGTCGGCTCTATCGGCGTCGTCGGCTCGCGGGTCAACGCCAAGGAACTGGCCGACCGCCTGGGCCTCTCCTACGAGCAGTTCACCGCCGGCGAGTACAAAGACGCCGGCGTCCCGCTAAAGGAGATGACTGCGGACGAGCGCGAGTATCTCCAGAGTATTGTCGACGACTACTACGACCAGTTCATCGACACCGTAGCCGAAGGCCGCGAGATGGACGCCGAGGCGCTCAAAGACACCGAAGCGCGCATCTTCCTCGGCGATGAGGCGGAAGAACGTGGGCTCGTCGACCGACTCGGGACGCGAGACGATGTCGAGGCGAGCCTGGAGCAACGCCTTGGCGAGGACGTGACGATCAAGGAGTACGAGCCCGAGCGCGGATTGACGGGCAAGCTCCGCGGGGGCGCACAGCAGGTCGCGTTCGCGCTGGGAGCAGGTATCGCCGGCGTCGCTGACGGCGATGTCGAGGGCCTCTCCTTCCGTCGATAGCCTCGGGAGGTTTTTTATCCGGGGACCGCCTTCGCGGTAGTGTGACCACGCTGGTGGTGTGTATCGACAGGGACAGTCCGGCCACAGCCGCGTGTCCCGTCGTCGGCCGCGACGCCGTCGAGTCACTCATCACGCAGACAGGAGTCGTTGACCCGGAAGACAGCCGGGTCAACTGCCTCCTCGAAGGGCTCGCAGTCGCGGATGAACTCGAAGCCGAGGAGTCTGCGCCGGTCCTCGCCGTCGTCGGTGGCGGGAGTGACAGCGTCGGCTCGGACCGGGAGATCGCCAGCCAGATCGACAGTCTGGTCGCCGAGCACAACCCGGACTCCGCGGTCGTCGTCGTCGATAGCGCCGACGACGAGCGGCTGGTTCCCATCATCGAGAGCCGCGTTCAGGTCGATGCCGTCGACCGCGTTGTCGTTCGCCAGGCCCGTGACATCGAATCTACGTACTACCTGCTCAAGCAGTTTCTGGCTGACGAGGAACTGCGCAAGACGGTGCTGGTCCCCGTCGGCATCATCATGCTCGCGTTCCCGCTGTTGCTCGTCGTCACCAGCCCGACCATCGCCGTCGGCGCTATCGCGGCCGCCATCGGCGTCTTCCTCATCTACAAGGGACTGGGTATCGACGCGTACCTGTCGCGACTCCCCAGTCAGACCCGGGAAGCGCTGTACTCGGGGCAGGTGTCGCTTGTGACCTACGTCGTCGCGGCCGGCCTCTCGCTCGTCGGCGTCTTCGCCGGCGTGCTGGGCGTTTCTGCGGTCGGCGATATCAGTCCCTTCTTGCTTGCGAACCGCTTTGCCTTCGCGTCCGTCCCGTGGCTGACCGGCGCGGCACTGGCCGCCTCGCTGGGCCGCCTGCTGGACGAACTCATCCAGCAAGAGGGGGTCCGGAGCGCGTACGTGAACCTTCCGTTCGGTGCGGTCGCGGTCGGGCTCGTCGTTCGCGGCTTTTCTGCGTACTTCCTCGAACGCGGTGGCGTGTTCGAGCCGTTTCAGGTGCCGGAGACGAACCTCGGCATCGTACAGATTCAGGGGTTCTCGCTGGAGGCTGGCACCCGTCTCGCGCTGTTCATCCTCGCAGGCATTCTCATCAGCCTCGTTGGCGTCCGGGTGGCGACCTACGTCAGCCACACCGATATCGAGGACGAACTGGTGGAATAGACAGCGATTTACGCCGCCGACGGCTACCGGCGGCTATGACAGACGGCGCGTGGGTTTCGCTGTTCTCCGGCGGCAAAGACTCTTCGTGGGCGTTGTACCGGGCACTGGAGCGGGGCCACCCCGTCGAGCGTCTGGTGACGGTCCACCCAGAGGGCGACTCCTACATGTACCACGTTCCGGCGACCCGGTTAGCCCGCCTGGCCGCCGAGAGTATCGGCATCCAACTGGTCGAAATCGAGCCCGATGACTTCGAGGCCGACGACGTGCCTGACTCGGGCGAGCAGGGCGATGCCGAACTCGAACCGCTGGAAGCAGCACTGCACGAACTCGACACCGAACTTGACGGCGGTATCAGCGGTGTCACCGCCGGGGCTGTCGAAAGCGAGTACCAGACGACTCGCATCGAGTCGATGGCCGACCGCCTCGAAGCCAACGTGTTTGCGCCGCTGTGGCAGGAGAACCCCCGTGACCTCGCCGACGCAATGCTGGATGCTGGCTTCGAGATACAGATCATCCGCGTGGCCGCTTACGGCCTCGACGAGTCCTGGCTGGGTCGCACGCTCGACGCCGACGCGCTCGACGAACTGGAGGCGCTCAACGACGAGTACGGCGTCCACATCCTCGGGGAAGGCGGCGAGTTCGAGACGCTCGTCACCGATGGTCCGCACATGGACCGCCGGATCGAAATTGAGTACGAGACGGAGTGGGACGGCAGTCGCGGGACGGTACAGATCGAAGACGCGTGGCTGGCGTGACTTGCGGAGCGTGCGGAATCGGCGGCCGTCAGCTCTCGTCCGTCAACTGCGTGTGCGCACCGATGAGCGCGCCGGCGAGGTCTAAACTCTCGACCTGTGTATCCCGGTCGATAATGGACTGACGGATATCCGAATCGAGGATAGTCGTGTCCGGGAACACGATGGTGCCGTCGAGACTGGAGTTGACGACCTCAGCCCCGGAAAGGATGTGGACGTTCTCGCCGAGCGTAGTGTTCTCGATGGTAGCGTCCTCCGCGACGACGTTGTCCCCGTCAAGTTCCCACGCGACGGCCTCCAGATAGCTTTCGGGCGTCCCGATGTCGTACCAGGCGTCGTCGAAGGTGAACGCACGAACGGGACCGTCGTTGACGAGCCACTGGATGAACCAGCCCGGTTCGTCCGGATTGTTCCCGTCTTCGAGGTACTCGTCGAAGCGGATCGCATCGGCTGGGAACGCGTAGCAGGCAATCGAGACGAGGGTGCTGTTAGGGTCGTCAGGTTTCTCTTGGAAGTCTGTGACTTCCTCGCCGTCGAGTTCGACGAGGCCGTAGGAGCTGGCCTTTTCTAGGGACCCGACATCGTAGGCGGCAAGCGTGGGGTCGTCGTACTGCTCGAAGTAATCGATGAACTCGGCGATGTCGAAGCTGATGAGATTGTCGCCGGCGATGACGAGCAGGTCCTCGTCACCGAGTCCTTCCCGGTTGACTAGCTGGGCAAGCGCACCGACGACGCCGAACTTCTCGTCTTCCTCGGCAGTTTCCTCGACGGTCAGGGATGCTTTCTCGAAGCGACTTGCAGCGATGTGGTCTCGGAAATCGCCGGCAAATCGCTGGTTCGTACTGACGAACACGTCAGTGATGCGATCGTCCTCCTCTAACTCCCCGAGAATCCGGTCGATGACGGTTGTTTCACCGACAGGGAGCAGCATCTTGGGCCGGTTCTTAGTGACAGGCCAGAGCCGGGTGGCGTACCCGCCTGCAAGGACAATCGCTTTCATGTCCGGAAGGAGACAACCAGAATACAAGTTCTTTTTCATCGACTGGACCACGGCACTTATCGGTGGCCCGGAGTACAACCTCGTATGACTGACGACGCTGACGGCCCTGAGGCTGGAGCGGGAGATGTGAACCTCACGGAGAAAATCAATCAGACGAACGTTGATGAACGTATTTCGAGTCTGGAAGCGGCCTACGACAAGGTGCCGGTCACCGAGGAGACCTTCGAGCTATCGCCCGATGAATACGCTGATGTGTTCGCTGCGACCCGCGGGACTGGCTACTCCGGGAACAGTGTCGTGTTCGTCACGCGTGATGGCACCGATTTCCCGGAACTGAGCGACCAGATACCCGACCAGGCGGCCGGCGACACCCGCGACCGGGTCTTGCTGGTGCTGGGCCGCGGCGCTGATATGTGGGCGCTGCCGGGCGGCGGCAAGGGGGACGAGTACGAGTCTGTTCAGGGGACTGCTGTGCGCCGTGTCAACGAACAGACTGGCATCCGCTGCACAGTTACCGGCGTCGCGGAAGTCGTCCATTCGAAGTACTATCCCGACACTGACACGCAGGGGTCGGTGCACACGCTAGACATCTACCTCGAAGCGGAGTACAAGAAGGGAAGCCTTGATGTGGACGAATCGGAACTCGTCGGCGCGGCGTGGTTCGCGGAGCC